>CALZGT010000120.1 GCA_945787235.1 uncultured Prevotellaceae bacterium | reverse complement strand
GTATCACACGGTTACAGGTAAAAAGACAATGACACAGAAAATCATCGAGATTCAAAACGGGGTGACAAGGCATCCGGACTTCAGAATGGCGGAACCGGTCAACCTGCGCATCAACAAGGGCGAACAGATAGCCATCGTAGGGGACAACGCCGTGGGAAAGTCGCGTCTGGTGGACATCATCACCAGCCGTTATCCGTTGCTCCTCAATGAGGTGCACTATGACTTCTCACCCTCGCAGAAGAAAATGGTGAGCGAGAACGTGAAGTATATCACCTTCAGGGATTCCTATGGTGACAATGATGCGTCTTACTACTACCAGCAGCGATGGAACCAGCATGACATCGATGAGAGTACGCCTACGGCAGGGGAACTGCTGAGGCAGACCTCGGAGATGCAGCACACGGACGAGGCTCTGCGCTCTCAGCTCTATGAGATGTTCCAGTTGCAACCTTTGCTGGACAAGTATATCATCACGCTTTCCAGTGGTGAACTGCGCAAGTTCCAACTGACCCGGACACTGCTGGCCGGACCCAGGGTGCTCATCATGGACAATCCTTTCATCGGACTGGATGCGACCACGCGACAACTGCTCTCGGACCTGCTTGAAAGACTGGTACGCGAAACGGACTTGCTCGTCATCCTCGTACTGAGCAAGACGGACACACTGCCGCCTTTCATCACGCATGTACTGCCCGTTGAGGACCTGAAACTGCTGCCCAAAATCACACGGGAGGAATACCTGGAAAAGCAAGCACAAAGGGAGGTCAAGGGACTGAGCCGGGAATGGAAGGAGTGGATACTGAACCTGCCGCAGAAGGACATCACGCAAGAGTCTTTCTACCCACAGGAGGGGGGCGAGATATTGCATTTCAACAACGTGAGCATACGTTATGGGGCGCGTACCATTCTGAAGGAACTCAACTGGACGGTCAACGAGGGGGAACGTTGGGCCTTGGGGGGAGAGAACGGATGTGGAAAGAGTACGTTGCTGAGTCTGGTCTGTGCCGACAATCCCCAGAGTTATGCCTGCGACATCCGTCTCTTCGGGCATCAGCGTGGCAAGGGGGAAAGCATCTGGCAAATCAAGAAGCACATCGGATATGTGAGTCCGGAGATGCACCGTGCTTACCTCAAGGACTTGCCGGCCATCGACATCGTGGCCAGCGGACTGAGTGACTCCGTAGGTCTCTACACGCGTCCGAAACCGGAACAGAGAGCCATCTGCGAGGCCTGGATGGGTGTCTTCGGCATAGCGCATCTGGCCCAGCGCACCTTCCTGAAGCTCTCCAGCGGCGAGCAGCGCCTCTGCCTCCTGGCCCGTGCCTTCGTGAAGGATCCCGAGCTCCTCATCCTCGACGAACCGCTTCATGGCCTTGACATCCCCAACCGTGCCAAGGTGAAGGACATCATCCAGTCCTTCTGCCAGCGTCCTCACAAGACGCTTGTCATGGTGACGCACTACAAAGAGGAGCTCCCGCCCTGCATCAACCGCCACCTCTTCCTCCAAAAGCAGCATTAGTCCCTCTCCTGCCCTCTCCCCTTCCCCTTCATCCCCCGCTCCCTCCTTCTCCCCTCTCCTTTCCCCTGCTCCCTCCTTCCTTCACACCTCTCCCCTAAAACCTATACAAATGTTGCAAAATGCCACATCATTTCATCCATAATGATAGTCACCTGGGCCAAAAAGTAACATTTTTCAAGAAATATTTCGCTTGAAGCATTTTTTTTCTTACCTTTGTGCCGTTTTCGCGTGTATGCGCGACTGCGAGCCTGTGAAGGATTAGACCCAGAGGAGGAAGAAGATACCGTTTTCGCGTGTATGCGCGACTGCGAGCCACAGTACCCGGCGACCGGGTCGCCGGGAAGCAAACAATCCTGTTGCTTTGCTTTATGTGCGTGCAGGCGCAGCCGGACGCCCGCTATAAATAAAAGAAGCCACTTTAAAGAAAAGACAAGCCACATGAAGGTAGCCATCGTGAAATACAACGCCGGGAACATCTACTCGGTCATACATGCCTTGAAGCGTCTAGGCGTAGAGCCTGTGCTCACCGACGACCCAGCCCTGCTGGCCAGTGCCGACAAGGTGCTCTTCCCAGGCCAGGGTGAAGCCAGCAATGCCATGCATTACCTGCGGGAGCATCGGCTGGACGAGGTGATACGCAGCCTCCGGCAGCCTCTCCTGGGCATCTGCATCGGCCAGCAACTGCTCTGCAGGCACAGTGAGGAGGGTGACGTGGACTGCTTGGGCATCTTCGACACGGAGGTGCGCCGCTTCCAGCCCACACGCCACGAGGACAAGGTGCCTCACATGGGATGGAACACCCTCCACGACACGCGCAGCATGCTCTTCAAGGGCTTCACGGAGGAGGAATACGCCTACTTCGTACACAGTTACTACGTGCCCCTCTGCCCTGAGACCGCGGCCACGACAGACTACATCCTGCCTTTCAGTGCCGCCATGCAGCGCGACAATTTCTACGCCACACAGTTCCACCCCGAGAAGAGTGGCAGCGTAGGCGAACGAATCCTGAAAAATTTCCTGGAATTATGATAGAACTCATTCCTGCTATAGACATCATCGACGGCAAGTGTGTGCGTCTGACCAAGGGTGACTACGACACCAAGAAGATCTACAACGAGGACCCTGTCAGCGTGGCCAAGGAGTTTGAGGCGCACGGCATCAGACGCCTGCACGTCGTGGACCTGGACGGTGCGCGCAGCAAGCACATCGTGAACGACAAGGTGCTGCAACGCATCGCACGGGAGACGAACCTCGTCATCGACTTCGGCGGAGGCATCAAGACCGATGAGGATGTGGCACGGGCTTTCGAGGCTGGAGCACACATGATTACCATAGGGAGCATCGCTGTCACCGACCCGGAGAGAAGCATGGAATGGCTCCACAAGTACGGTCCCGAGCACATCGTCCTGGGGGCTGACGTGCGCAATGGACGGGTAAGCATCAACGGATGGAAAGAAGACAGCCAGGAGGAACTCGTCCCCTTCCTGGACAGATACCTCAGCGAGGGCATGCGCAACGTGCTTTGCACGGACATCAGCAAGGATGGAATGCTGCAGGGACCGGCCATCGCACTGTACCGCGAGGTGATGGAGCACTATCCCGACTGCCACCTCATTGCCAGCGGCGGGGTGAGCAGCATGGACGACATACGGGCTCTCGAAGCGGCGGGCATACCGGCTGTGGTCTTCGGAAAGGCCATCTACGAGGGTAAAATCAAACTGGAAGAACTATGTTAGCAAAACGTATCATACCTTGCCTGGATGTCAAGGACGGCATGACAGTAAAGGGCACCAACTTCGTCAACCTCAGACAGGCGGGTGACCCCGTGGAACTGGGACGCACCTACAGTATGCAGGGAGCGGACGAATTGGTCTTCCTGGACATCACGGCCAGTCACGAGGGTCGAAAGACCTTCACCGACATGGTGCAGCGGGTGGCGGCTACGCTGTCCATACCTTTCACCGTGGGCGGTGGTATCAATGAACTCAAGGACGTAGAGCGGTTGCTCTCGGCAGGAGCCGACAAGGTGAGCATCAACAGTGCAGCACTGCGCCGCCCGGAACTCATCGACGAGATAGCAAGCCATTTCGGCAGTCAGGTCTGCGTGGTGGCTATCGACGCACGCCAGGACGAGAACGGATGGACGTGCTACATGAATGGAGGACGCATACCTACGGAACGCAACCTCTTCGACTGGGCCAAGGAGGCCAACGAGAGGGGAGCCGGAGAGATTCTCTTTACCTCCATGAACCACGACGGCGTGAAGACGGGATTTGCCAACGAGGCACTGAACAGGCTGGCCAGCACGCTGACCATCCCGGTCATCGCATCGGGAGGTGCCGGAGCCAAGGAGCATTTCCGCGATGCCTTCCTGCAGGGACATGCCGATGCAGCATTGGCTGCCAGCGTCTTTCACTTCGGTGAAATCAGCATACCTGACCTGAAGGAATACCTCAGGGGCGAAGGCATCAGCGTGAGGAGGTAAAATCACCAGAAGTATTTTTCCACAATAATAATATTCCACAACAGTAATATCCCACAATAAAAACTATACTAAATACATCAATATGGAAATCGATTTTGAGAAAATGGACGGTTTGGTGCCTGCCATCATACAGGATGCCGATACCCTCAAAGTACTGATGATGGGATTCATGAACGAGGAGGCATTCCGCAAGACACAGGAAACGGGTCTCGTCACTTTCTACAGCCGCACACGCAAGTGCCTGTGGACCAAAGGAGAGACAAGCCACAACTACCTCCATGTGGTCAGCATACAGAACGACTGCGACAAGGATACGCTGCTCATCAAGGTGCATCCCGACGGACCGACCTGCCACACGGGAACGGACACCTGCTGGGGAGAGTCGAATACGCCCAACCCGCTGCTGTTCCTCACCGAACTGAGTGACTTCATCGAGAAGCGGCACCAGGAGATGCCGGAGGGCAGCTACACGACAAGTCTCTTCAAGGACGGACTGAACCGCATGGCGCAGAAGGTGGGAGAAGAGGCGCTCGAACTGGTCATCGAGGCTACCAATGGTACCAACGAAAGGCTTATCTACGAGGGTTCGGACATGCTCTATCACCTCATCGTGCTGCTCACCAGCAAGGGATTGCGCATCGAGGATATGGCAAGGGAACTGATGGAAAGGCACAACCCAGGATGGAAGAAGCATTGATCTGACGCTACTGCATAATGTGGAACAGAACACAAAGATGATTATCAACTACGAACATACGGATATCTACCAGGCTGAACACCTGGTGCTGAAGGATGTCAATTTCCAGGTGGAAGAGGGAGAGATGATCTATATCGTAGGACAGGTGGGAAGTGGCAAAACTTCGCTCTTCCGAACCATCTACGGAGAGACGACTCCCCACGAGGGAAAGGCTGAGGTCCTGGGCCATGACATGCACAGCATGAAGGCCAAGAAGCTGCCGGCACTCCGCAAGCAGATTGGCATCGTCTTCCAGGATTTCCAACTCCTTACCGACCGGACCGTGAAGGAAAACCTCGACTTCGTGCTGAGGGCTACGGGATGGAAGAACAAGGATGACAGGGCGAAACGCATCGTCGAGGTTCTGGAGCAGGTGGGACTGCCGGAGAAGACAAACCACATGCCCTACGAACTCTCGGGAGGTGAACAGCAGCGGGTGTGTATCGCACGGGCCATCCTCAACACACCGAAGCTCATCCTGGCGGACGAACCGACGGGAAATCTCGACTGGGAGAACGGACGCAACATCATACGGCTGCTCTACTCGCTGCACGAGAGTGGCACGGCCGTCATCATCACTACCCACAACATGAAGTGGCTGCAGGAAATACCGGGCAAGGTGTTCCGCTGCGAGGAGGGACATCTCATCCCGGACAACAACTAAGTATAATCATAATAATACTACACGATAATGAAAGTAATGAAGTTTGGTGGTACCTCCGTCGGTACGCCACAGAGAATGAAGGATGTATGCAAACTCATCAACACCCCCGGTGAGACAAACTTTGTAGTACTCTCTGCCATGAGCGGCACCACCAATTCGCTTGTGGAAATCAGTGACTATCTCTACAAGAAGAACCCTGAGGGGGCTAACATCATCATCAACCAGCTGGAGCAGAAGTACATGCGCCACTGCGATGAACTGTATGCCACGGATGAATACAGGGAGAAGACCAAGAAGTTCCTCATGGAGGAGTTCAACTACCTGAGGTCGTTCACCAAGATTCTCTTCACGTCATTCGAGGAGAAGGTCATCCTGGCCCAGGGTGAAATCATGAGCACGAACATGGTGACCAACTATCTCCTGGAGGGTGGAGTGAAGGCGGTGCTCCTGTCAGCTCTCGACTTCATCCGTACGGACAAAAATGCTGAACCTGACTTCAACTACATCCGCGAGCATGCCACCAAGCAGTTGCACGACTATCCTGACTACCAGATCTACATCACGCAGGGATTCATCTGCCGCAATGCATACGGCGAAATCGACAACCTCCTGCGCGGTGGCAGTGATTACACGGCATGCCTTATCGGTGCTGCACTGCAAAGCGAGGAGATACAGATATGGACGGACATCGACGGTATGCACAACAATGACCCACGCATCGTGGAGAATACCAAACCCGTTCCCCAGCTTTACTTCGAGGAGGCTGCCGAACTGGCTTATTTCGGAGCCAAGATCCTCCACCCCACCTGCATCCAGCCGGCCAAGTTTGCCGGGGTACCCGTTCGTCTGCTCAACACTATGGACCCCACGGCACCTGGCACCATCATCAACAACCAGATGCAGCAGGGTACCATCAAGGCCGTGGCTGCCAAGGATGGCATCACCTGCATACAGATTCAGTCGAGCCGCATGCTCCTGGCTCACGGCTTCCTGCGTAAGGTGTTCGAGATCTTCGAGAGCTACAAGACAAGCATTGATATGGTGTGCACCAGCGAGGTGGGCGTAAGCGTCACCGTGGATAACCGCAACCATCTGTCGGAAATCATCAGCGAACTCAAGCAGTATGGCATGGTGCAGGTAGAGGACAACATGGTCATCATCTGTGTCGTAGGTGACCTCAGCACGGAAAACGTAGGATTCGAGACCCTGGCATGTCAGGCTCTGAAGAACATTCCCGTGCGCATGATCAGCTATGGTGGCAGTAACCACAACATCTCGTTCCTCGTCAAGCAGGAGGACAAGAAGGCTACCCTGCAGGCACTCAGCGACACCTTATTTAATTAAGACACCTTATTATAATAATAGGAACTCTAAAACATCTGACTTATGCCCTTCCCCATCGATAAATTCAATGGTATCAAGACTCCGTTCTACTACTATGATACCGAACTGCTCAGCCAGACGCTGGAAGCCATCAAGAAGGAACTGCGTCCCAACTACCACGTCCACTATGCCGTCAAGGCATGTACCAACCCTACCATTCTGCAGATGATTGCTACGGCAGGACTGGGATGCGACTGTGTAAGTGGAGGCGAGATACAGGCATGTCTGGACGCGGGTTTCAAGGCGGACTACATCGTCTTTGCCGGAGTAGGAAAGAGTGACTGGGAGATTGAACTGGGACTGGAGGCCGGTATCGGGTGCTTCAATGTGGAGAGCATACCGGAACTGGAGGTCATCAACGCCCTGGCCGCTGAGAAGGGAGTCACGGCGCGTGTGGCTTTCCGCATCAACCCGAATGTGGGGGCTCATACGCACGCCAACATCACCACAGGACTGGCTGAGAACAAGTTCG
>CALZGT010000119.1 GCA_945787235.1 uncultured Prevotellaceae bacterium | reverse complement strand
TTCCGTCTGGGGGAACACGGCACGAGCCAGGAGATTCTCTTCGAGTGGGACGGTGATGTGACCTGGGCGGAAATACTCGATGCCGCAGGGGAACTGCCCATCCCTCCCTACCTGAACCGCAGGACGGAGGAGAGCGACAAGACGACCTACCAGACGGTCTATTCGAAGATAAAGGGCAGCGTGGCGGCCCCTACGGCGGGACTGCACTTCACCGAACGGGTGCTGGCTGACCTCGATGCACGGGGCATAGACCGGGAGGAGGTGACGCTCCATGTGGGAGCCGGTACCTTCAAGCCCGTGAAGAGTGAGGAGATAGGTGGGCATGACATGCACACGGAACACGTGGCAGTGAGACGCCGGACGCTGGAGAAACTGCTCAGCCACGGGGGCGAGGCCATTGCCGTGGGCACCACGAGCGTGCGTACCCTGGAGAGTCTCTACTACATGGGCGTACTGGCCCACCGGCTGATGCTGCCGGGTACGGAAGTGCCTCATGCCGTCCCGGGAACAGAGGGAGAACTCCTGCACGTGAAGCAGTGGATGCCGTACGAATACCGGGAGGCTTGCCGTGCAAAAGGCATCACGCCGCTCACCACGATGGAGGCACTCCAGTCCCTGCTGTGCTTCATGCAGCGGCATGACATGGAGGTGCTGCACAGTGCCACGCAGATCATCATCGCCCCAGGCTACGAGTACCACATCGTGAAACGCATGGTGACCAACTTCCACCAGCCCAAGAGTACCCTGCTGCTCCTGGTGAGTTCCTTTGTCAAGGGAGACTGGCATACCATCTACGATTACGCCCTCGAAAACGGCTTCCGTTTCCTGAGCTATGGCGACAGTAGCCTGCTGATGCCGTAACAGCCTCTCCCACCAGGCGTGGGACGCACAAGGCCTGCTTCAGGCAGACTCCCTTGCAGGCGGGGCCTCAATTACCTTCACGAAACAAAAATGCCCGGATTCCGCACGACTGCGGAATCCGGGTATTTTTGTCCGGCAGGTTCTCAAAAACCCACCCTCTGTTGTGCAGAGTGTTACATCATGCCACCCATGCCGCCCATACCGGGAGCACCCATAGGCATCTCGGGCTTGTCCTCCTTGGCATCGCAGATGACGCACTCGGTGGTGAGGAACATACCTGCGATGGAAGCAGCATTCTCTAAGGCTACGCGGGTTACCTTGGCAGGGTCGATGATACCGCTGGCCTTGAGGTTCTCGTACTTGTCCTCACGGGCGTTGTAACCATAGTCGCCCTCGCCGCCGCGTACGTTGTTGACCACCACGCTGGCCTCCTCGCCTGCGTTGTCAACAATCTGACGGAGGGGCTCCTCAATGGCACGGCGGATAATCTGGATACCCGTCTCCTCATCGGCATTGTGGCCCTTCACCTCGCAGAGGGCTTCCTGGGCACGGATGTAGGCTACGCCACCACCGGGAATGATACCTTCCTCGATGGCTGCACGGGTAGCGCACAGGGCATCATCCACGCGGTCCTTCTTCTCCTTCATCTCCACCTCGCTGGGAGCACCGACATAGAGTACGGCCACGCCGCCTGAGAGTTTGGCCAGACGCTCCTGCAGCTTCTCCTTGTCGTAGTCGCTCTTCGTGTTGGCAATCTCATTCTTGATCTGGTTGACACGGTCGGCAATGAGCTCTGCCTGACCATGACCGCCGGCGATGGTGGTGTTGTCCTTGCTGACAATGACCTTGTCGGCAGAACCCAGCATATCCACGGTAGCCTGGGCCAGGGTGAGACCCGTGTCCTCGCTGATGACGAGACCACCCGTCAGTACGGCAATATCCTGCAGCATGGCCTTGCGGCGGTCGCCGAAACCGGGAGCCTTCACGGCACATATCTTCAACTGGGTGCGCAGACGGTTCACTACCAAAGTCGTCAGTGCCTCGCTCTCTACATCCTCAGCAATGACGAGGAGAGGACGGCCGCTCTGTACGGCAGGTTCCAGGATGGGGAGGAAGTCCTTGAGATTGGAAATCTTCTTGTCGTAGATGAGGATATAGGGATTCTCCATGACACACTCCATCTTCTCGGTGTCGGTAACAAAATAGGCAGAGAGATAACCGCGGTCGAACTGCATACCCTCTACCACACCGATGGTGGTGTCGCGGCCCTTGGCCTCCTCGATGGTGATGACACCGTCCTTGCTGACCTTCTGCATGGCATCGGCCAGGAGCTTGCCTATCTCAGGGTCGTTGTTGGCGCTCACGGTAGCCACCTGCTCGATCTTCTGGTAGTCGTCACCCACCTGCTCGGCCTGTGCCTTGATGTGCTCTACGACAGCCTTGACGGCCTTGTCGATACCGCGCTTCAGGTCCATGGGATTGGCACCGGCGGTGACATTCTTCAGTCCCTCGCGTACGATGGCCTGAGCTAGTACGGTAGCCGTGGTGGTACCGTCGCCGGCATCATCGCCCGTCTTGCTGGCCACGCTCTTCACGAGCTGTGCACCTGCATTCTGGAAGGGGTCTGCCAGTTCTACTTCCTTGGCCACGGTGACACCGTCCTTGGTGATGTGGGGAGCACCGAACTTCTTCTCGATGATGACGTTGCGTCCCTTGGGACCCAGGGTCACCTTTACTGCGTTAGCCAACTGATCTACGCCCTGCTTCATCTGCTCGCGGGCGTCAATATTGAATTTGATATCTTTTGCCATGGTTGTTGTTGTTTTAGAATGTTGTGGGATAATGTATCTTATTCACGGAAAACCCATCAGCCGAGAATGGCCACTACGTCGCTCTGACGCATGATGAGGTACTTCTTGCCCTCATGCTCCAGTTCCGTACCGGCATACTTGCCGTAGAGTACCTGGTCACCCTCCTTGAGGAACATCTCCTCGTCCTTGGTGCCCTGTCCTACTGCCACCACAGTACCCTGGAGGGGCTTCTCCTTGGCTGTGTCGGGAATGATGATGCCACCGATGGTCTTTGTCTCTGCAGGAGCGGGCTCGATGAGCACGCGGTCTGCCAATGGTTTGATAGTCATAATGCTTGTTTTTAATATTTGGTTTCTGATGTTTTCTGCTCCCTTATATGCTACAAATGTGCCAAAGAGGGTAATGTTTGCCAAAATGGCAGAAAAAATAGTTGGCGGCTTGGGGATTTTTTGCTAATTTTGCAGTCGCATTCGGAAATAAAAATAAATATGCACACCTAATTATTTAATAATGCATACCTAAATTATATAAGCGTGCATAGCTACTTACCATGAAATGAAGGAACGTATCAAACCTTATAAATGTGTCCTGAGCTACTTAGGAATAGGCCTGGCCTTCCTGCTCCTCCTGTCACTCCATGAGAGGGAAGAAAGCTATCTCTGGAACCCCTGGTGCATCAACCTCATCACGACCCTGCTCTACGTGCTCTTCGTATGGCTCACGGCCCGGCTGGCCAAGACAGACCATACCGTACCGGGCATCTGGCTCACAGGGCTATACATCCTCTTCTTCTGCCCCGGAGCGGACAAGTTCCTGCTGGGCGATGAGGAGGGCCTGATGGAACTGGCCTCCGAGTGCATCGTGCCTTTCTTCATGGGGCAATATACGCGCATACGGCGCAAAGACTTTCATTACTGGTATTTCCTGATGCTCCTGATGGGCATCTTCTGCAGCTACACGCACAATGGGGTAACCATCCCGCTGTGCATCACCTTCCTGTGGCTGTCATTTCGTCACCTCAAAGGCTTCTTCCGCATGGCCTGCTGGCCCATGGTGATAGGTTTCGCCATCGGCACGATGCTGAGCATCCTCTACCGAGACCCGATAGAGAGTACGGGCGATGCCTTCCTCCCCGCCACGCTGTCCTACCTGTCCGGCAATACCATCACCATCCTGCGTACGCTGTGGGACACCAAGGTCTTCGTCCTCACGGTGACAGTGACGGGCTATCTGCTGTACGGGAAGAAAGGACGGCAGATGCTGCTGCGCATCACCCGCCGTCATTACGCGCTCTCGCTGTGTGCCATCGTGTCGCTCATCACCGTGCCGCTGGCTCCCTTAGGCATTGACAATGCCGTACACGGGGTGTGCTTCTTCAGCATGTACTGGCTGCTGTTCCTCACCAAGTACATGGCCGAGCGATACTGGCACAAGCGCATCTGACAGGTGCGCCTTGCGACCTGGTCGCAAGGTACATTAGCGCCTTCTGCCTCCGAACTGCCCGAAACGCAGGTTGGCAGTGAAGATGACATAGCTGCTGACCATCTCACTGTGAGAGTCACTCACTGAGGTGGCCCCCACACTGCGGTTGATGTCGTCACGCTGGTTGAGGATATCGACGGCACGGAGAGAGAGGGTGAGGATGCGCTTGGGCAGGAGACGCTGGCTGAGACTGGCATTCCAGATGACCCGCGTGTTGTTGGCAGCCTGGTCGGCATATCCGCGACGGCTCGTCTCGCTGATGTCCGTATTGAACTGCATGCCCCAGGGCATGGTGAGGTGGGTGCTGAAGCTGGCCCCGAAATTCCAGACGTTGAGGTTCTGGGCATTGGGATTCGTGCTGCGGTTGATGTTGTACCGCACGTTACCTCCGCAATTGGCCTCTAACTGCCAACCGCTCTCCCAGTCACGACGGTAGGTGAGACGCAGGTTGTCACGCAGGTTGGAAGCCCGCGTGCGGGTGCGTACCGTCTCCTTCTGCTTGCTGTTGTACTGATAGCCCACGTTGTTGTTCAAGCTGCCGTTCAGGTTGTTGCTGATGCGCCAGTACTTCATCTCCCCCATGGCCGTGTTGAAGTTGTAGCTGAGACTTCCGCTCCAGTTGCCGTTCACGTTGACAGGCATGGACACACGTCCACCCGTCTCCTCGTTGTACTCCGTGCGGTTGGTGGTGCTGTGCTGCGTCATGCGGAACTGTGCATTGAAGGCGTTCGTGCGCTGGGCATCCACCACGGTACGACGGTAGTCGGCATTGAGGTTGTGGGTGAAGGAAGGTTTGAGGTCGGGATTACCGTAACGGATATTCAGGGGGTCGTTGTCACTCAGCACACCGGGTATCATGTCCGTGATGCTGGGTTGTCCCGTATTGCCGTTGTAGCGGAAGTTGAACTGCTCCTGCCGGCTGAACATGTAGCGGAAGTTGATGTTGGGAGAAGCATTCACGACGGTGCGTGAGGTCTGGATATGACGGCCACCCTTCACGTAGTCTATGGCATTGTACTGGGGCTGCACGTTACCGCCCACGGTGAGCTGGTACTTTGTACGGTTCAGGCGCACCTGAGCCCGGATGTCGTGGTTCACGTAGTCATTGGTGGTATAGCCCATCTGCAGGGTATCATCCACGACGTAGGGAGAGTCGTAGTACCGGTCATAGTTGCCGAGGTGGATGCCGTTCTCGCCGAAGGCCGGATGCAGCCAGGTGCCGTCCTCGAGGTAATAGTTGTCAAAGATGGAACGGATGTTGCGGCGGTTGTCCGTGAAACGGTAGTTGATGCGGTAGCTCAGCTGCAGGTAAGTCTGGTCGGCGATGGGTTCCGAGTAGCTGAGCTGTGCCGAGAGGTTGTAGTTCTTTGAGGGGTTGCGGTTGAACTGCACCTTGTGATAGACCGAGTCATCGACGAGGACACCCAGTTCATTGGCAATGCTCTGCAGGTAGTCCGTCTGGCTGTAGCTCTGGTTCTCGCTGGTATTCTTGCCGTAACTGCCGTTCAGGTTGAGCGTCACGTTGCGCCCCTTCTTGCGCAGCCGCTTGTTGACCTGCAGCGAGCCACTTGCACTGAGGCGGTTGCTCTCACCGCTGCTGTGGCTGCGGCGGTGGTTGATGCCTATGTCGTGGTCTGTGTCCAGCTGCTTCCAGTCTGCCAGCGGGTCGGTACTGAACTTATAGGGGTCATCATTGAACTGTGCGCTGTGGGTATTGTTCTCGTTGCTGCTTTCCGACCACGACACCTCGGGACGGAAGAGGATGTTCCAGGTACTGTCGGGCCTCCACTCCGTGCGGTACTGGAAGTTGAAACTGCTGTTGTGGTTGTTGCTCCAGTTGTGGTTGTTGTTGTACTTGGGACTGGAGAGCTCGAAGTTCTGGCTGTTGCGCCAAGACTGACTGCGTCCCTGGTTGAAGTTGGCCCCCACCGAACCATTGAGTTCTATCTTGGTCTTCTGCACGTTCATGGTGGCACCGCCCTGCTGGCTGTCGTTCATGCCGTTATTGCCGTTGTTGTTGCCGTTGCCCACCACGCTGAACTTGTTGTCACCCTTGAAGCGGTTCACGTTGAGGCGGCCCGTATAACGGTCGTGCGTGCCATAGCCTGCTTCAAGGTTACCGAACCATCCCTTCTTGCGGTCTTTCTTGATGATGAGGTCCAGGACAGTCTTCTCCTCACCGTCCTCAATACCCGTGATGCGTGCCCTGTCGCTCTGCTTGTCGTATGCCTTCACCTTATCCACAATCTCGGCAGGGAGGTTCTTGAGGATGAGTTCCTTATTATTGTTGAAGAACTCCTTTCCATCCACAAGAAACTGGCTCACGGTCTTTCCGTTGAAGACATAGTTGCCGTCATCATCGATGGTAATGCCGGGCAGCTTCTTGATGAGGTCTTCCACCACGGCCCCGTCTGGCAACTTGAAGGCATCGGCGTTATAGACCACCGTATCATCTACCACGGTCATCTCTGCCAGCTTGCCCACCACGGTGGCTTCGCCCATCACGGTGGCATCTTCCTTGAGCAGTACGTCGCTGACCTTGAAGTTGCCGCTCTTCTTCTCTAAGTTGAGGGAGAAGTTCTGCGCCTTGTAGCCCATGAAGGAGATGTTGATGCGATAGGTACCGGCCGGCACCTTCTGCAGGAGATACTGCCCCTTCTCGTTGGTGGCGGCACCGGCCACCAGCGTACCATCGGGCTTGGCCAGACGCACCTGTGCGCCGGAGATGGTCTGGAGCGATTGGTTGTCATACACAGTGCCGCGCACGTTGACGGTGGTCACCAGTCCCAGGGCACCCTCCAGGGCCGCCTTGCTGGGAGAATAGGGTGTCTGTGCCCATAAAGAAGCAAAGGCACAAAAAGACAGTAGCAGAATAGTCAGGATTCGTTTCATATCCTATTGGACTGCCCATGTGCCAAATGGTTTAGTGATGGCCGAAAATTATCCCGCGTTGTTGACCGTCACAGAATTATTCATCTGAAACATTTCAGGTAGGTTCTATTAATTACAATTCTCAGTAGAATTACTGCATTTTGCCCAAAAGCAAAAGCTGTGGTCTTTTACTCTCTCTTCGGCATCTTTCTTTGTAAGTGCTTGCACCATAGCTCGCTATGCTGCTTCACCCTTACAAAGAAATCTG
>CALZGT010000118.1 GCA_945787235.1 uncultured Prevotellaceae bacterium | reverse complement strand
AAGGCTGGGATTGAAAGTACCAATGGCCAGGGGGAAGATGGTCACGTTGACGGTGAAGGTGGTAGAGATCTCATGCCCCATGGGGTCGGTATAGGTGGCTGTCACCTCGGTGGTGCCCACCTCCTTGCCCAGGATGGTGCCTCCTGACACCTGACATACCTCACCATTGGCGATGGTATAGGTACATGCCGTGGATACGTTGCTCTTGAGACCAGACTGCATGGTGCAGGTAATGGTGAAGTCGGCCGTAGAACCGGGCATGAGGCTGAAACTCGTCTGGCTGACCTTGAGTTCCTTGGCTGTGGCATCTTCCTCGGTGAAGGTGTTCAGCACGCCGGGGCCGTAGAACATCTCCTCGCTGTATTCAGGCTCGGTAGAGAACCAATCGATATCAACATAGCCGCCTGCGGCCTGTGTGGCGTAGTTGAAGAGGAAGAAACGCTGCCCGGTGAAATACTTCAGGGTGAAGCGCATCTTCATGCCCTCGCCGAAGGAGGTGTACGTCTCGTTGTCGGTACTGTAGAAGAGCTGACAGCTGTTGTCATTGAAGTTGCACACGGCACGCAGGAAGATGAGATCGCCCTCTACCTCGTCGCCCAGCGTCTCCACGGGTTCGAAGATATCCTCCTGTCCTGCACCCCAGTTGTACTCAGTGTAGTAACTGCGGTAATAGACGATTCGCTTCTTGCCATCCACCATCTTGACGCCGATGTAGCAATAGGGATCCTGGAAGACGGCCAGTCCGGCCACGTCACCCTCTGCCATGTTAGCGATGTTCATCTTGATGGTACCGTAGGAAGGCAGGTACTTTTTCTTGTAAGTAGAAGAAGTAGCATTGATGATGCCCTCGGGACTGTAGCCCAGGATACGCTGCGTCAAGGAGTTGCGGGCCTGGTCGAGGGTCTGGCTGATGCCGGTGGTGTGGAGGCGGAGGTGTCCTGGATTCTCCAGCAGCGACCAGGCATTGGCATCGGGGTTGTGGTTCCATCCCCATTGCATACCCAGGGAGAGATCCGTGAAGGTATCGTTCGTAGGCAGGTAGGTAATGGGATGACGCTGCCCCACATCAGGCTTCTTGTAGAACTTGGGAGAAGAGGTGGTGTAGCTCACGTCCCTGCCATTCTTGCCGAGGGTGGGCCATCCGTCCTCACCCCAGGTGACGGGTTCGAGGTAAGGCACACGACCGATGGCTCCGGCATCCTTGAAGAGCACCGTCCACCACTCGCCCGTCTGGGTTTCCACGAGGGCACCCTGGTGGATGTGCTGTCCGGCAAAGATACGGCCGTTGGGATTGTTGTCCGTCTTGGACTTCACACACTCCTCGTACTCGCCCATGGGAGTCTTCGAACGGAAGATGGTCTGGCTGCCCTCAGTACCTCCGTAGGTGGCATAGATGTAGTAGTAGTCGCCGATGTGGTACATGTGGCATCCCTCCAGACCGCTGTCAGGACGGGAGATGACCTTCGTGCTGCTTATCTTTTGCAGCGTCTTGGCATTGAGTTTGTTGACCCAGATGTCATTGATGCCGCAGGCTACGTAGAGGTAGCCGTCGCCCTGCTCACCATCATCGAAGAGCCAGCCAGCATCATAGTAGTGCTCGTTCATGTACTGCATGTCCCACTGGCCCTCGGGGTTGACAGCCGTCAGCAGGATGTTCTTGCCTTCGTCCTCCCCATTCTTGCCGTAGGAGATGAAGTAGATATAGAACTTGCCATCATGATAGTTCAGGGAGGCGGCCCACTGTCCCTGGGAATAGTGGTTCTTGCCGTTCAGCAGGTTGTAGTTGTCATTGTTGTTGATTTGCTGCAGGGGATTGGCACAGTACTCCCAGTTCACGAGGTCCTTGCTCTTGAGCAGCGTGCAACCGGGGAAGATGTAGAAGGTGGTGCTGACCATATAGTAGGTGTCACCCACGCGGATGACATCGGGGTCGGGGAAGTCACCGTTGAGGATGGGGTTGACAAAGGTAGAACCATTGTCGGCCGTCCAACGGCGCTGGTAGGCAGCGTAGGGGTGATCCACCTGCAGGAACTTCTCATACCAGTCGAAGCAGGCCACACCGCTACCGTCAGCAGGATCCAGACCAGCAGCCTCCATGGCATCCTTGAAAGCAGGATAGGGTTTGCCTAGCTTGAGGGACTTGTCGATGTCGAGGTAGCAACCCGTAGAGGACAAGGTCATGGAGATGTTCTCACACTTGTCCAAGAGAGCCTTATAACCCACTCCCCACTTGGAGGTGGAACCCGTGGCCCAGGTGCCGAAGTTGCCCTCTACCCACTCACCGTGCTCGTTGTAGTGACCCGAAGAGGAATTCTTGGGACTCCAGTCCACCTCAGTGATGATGATGGGATGGGTATCCACCACAGGAACCTGCTTCCTGAACTGGTTGATGTAGGTGTTGACGTAGGTCTGCTTGTTGCTGGCCTTGTCGTAAGCCTCATCGCTGCCACCGTACCAGCCGGTGTAGTTGTGAACGGCATAACCGATGTTGACACCCTCGATGGGGTACTGGGCATAGTCCTCATAGCTGGACTGCCAACCCGTGCCGGGCACCCAGATGATGCCGTCGAAGCCATTGGAGCGAATCTTGTCCACGATGGGCTGGAAGAAATCCTTCTTGGCCCTGGGCGAACTGGCACCGCCGCTGGCACGGAGGGTCACAGGCTCGTTGGCCAACTCGATGCTGATCTGCCCAGAGTACTTGAGGATGGAGTCATTCTTGGAGAAAGTGTCCCACACGTACATCAGATAGTCGTTGTAGTAGTCACCCACCTCCAGGTAGCCGGGGCATACGCCACAGGGACGCACCACGCAGTACATACCGTTCTTGAGGGCATCGAGTGCCAGGGGAACATAGACACTCTTGAGGTAGGTCTCGTAACTCTTCTTGTTGAAGTTGTGGATGTCTGCCTCACCGCCTACCTCCTTGCCGTGAGGGTCGTACCACTTGCCGTCCTTCTGGGTGAAGCCCGCCTTGAAATCCGTACCGCTCTGGTTGGTCCAGGCGGGGTCCATGTGCAGACGGAACACGTTGCAGTAGCCACCATCCTCGCGCTGCGTCAGGAGTTTGAAGATTCGCTTGAAGTAGTTCTTGCAGTTGGTGGCACCCGTGGCATTGTATCCACCTGACCAGCGGTTGCTGTTGAAATACATACTCGGAGTGTCCATGACGCCATGCAGCACCACGCGATTGCCGTTCTCGTCATAGAGGTGCTTGCCCTCCACGTGGAGTGCAGGAAGATAGGGCTGAGGGCCCGGGGTCTGTGCCTGTGCCATAAAAGGCAGGAGCATCAGTAGAAGGAATATCTTTTTCATAACAGGATTTAATATCATTTAAAACTGAAAATTCTTCACTTTCACCTGACCTCCCTTGGTCTTGGTGGCATAATTGAAGACAGCATAGCGTGTACCCATGAATAGGCGTCGGTAGTCGAAGCGCATCTTGAACTCACCTCCCAGTGGCTGGAAGGTCTTGCCGTCGAGGCTATACTCGAAGGTTGCCATGTCACGGCCGCGGTTGAAGTCACCATGGATGCGGAGCCATACCTGCTTGCCCTTGATATCTACACGGGTCTTCTCCGTGACCTTGTTGTCGGTCACTTGCTTCTGCTGGTTGAGTACCACACTCTCCTCTGTGAGTACAAGCTGCGTCTTGCCTCCGTCCTTGCACACGGTGAGCAGACCGGCATCGCCATTGAAGGCAGCAAAACCGGCACGGTCGCCATCCTTCATGCCACTGATGTCGAGGCATACCGTATCGCTGCAGGTGGGGCCCCACATGCGCCATGTCAGCGTGTTGCGAGCCATAAAGAGGTTATCTACCACGGAAGCCGTGCGGAGTACGAGTTCCTTCTTCTTGGCATTGTAAGTGTAGGCGGTCTTGTCGGGATTGTGGTTCCACTGGCGGTCCAGCGTCACGGTAGAAACCTCGTTGCAGGGTGTCACCTGACCGTCTTCATCACCGATGAGAGGCCAACCATCCACCCAGCGCACGGGACTCAGGGTGAGGATGCGCCCTACGCCGCCACGGTCCTGGAAAATGACACCATACCACTCCCCGTTGGGACCATCGACGATAGTACCCTGTCCCACGTTGCCTATCTGGTCGAAGTTGTCGGTCAGGATGTCACGCTTCTCCCAGCGGCCGTCGAGACTCTTGGCACGGTAGGCCAGCTGGTGACGGCCGGTGCGGGGCCATGAAATCATGATGAGGTAGTAGTAACCATTGTGCTTGATGACACGGCTGCCCTCCAGGAGTCCGTGGTCATAAGTGTCCTGCACCTCCAGATGACGCTTGAAACCACCTTCCTTCTCCTTGCTCAGGTCTGCCTCCAGCTCGGTGATATCCACACTGCCGCTGCCGCTGAACACATAGACGCGGTCATCGTCATCGAAGAAGAGAGAGGCATCGTGGTAGAAACCCTTGAGGTGACTGTGGAGTGTCCAGCCCTTGGCAGGGTCTTCGGTGGTGTAAATCCATGAACCGGGAACGCCGTTGGTCACGAACAGGGCGTAGAACTTGCCCTTGTGGTAACGCAGGGAGGTGGCCCACTGTCCCTGTCCGTACTTCGTGCCACCATTGAGGTCATAGGCGGGTATGTCCTTGAGTTCATCGAAGAGGTAGCTGACCGTCTCCCAGTGCTGCAGGTCCTTGCTGCGCATGATGGGTGCACCGGGCATGAGGTGCATGGTGGTGGTCACCAGGTAGTAGTACTCACCTACCCGGATGATGTCGGGGTCGGGATAGTCGGCCCAGAAGAGAGGATTGCGGGCGGCGTATTCATTATGGTCGGGGACAATCTGCCACCAGTCAAGGTTCATGAGCTTGCGTCCCTTCATGCCGGTGAAGGTGAGGAACACCTCATGCTTGCCGGTGGGACGTTCGCGGAGGTCGCTGGTGACGGTGGTGAACTTCTCATAGCCGCCTGTGCCGCCAACCTCGATGGTGGCAATGACCTGGCCGCGGAGGGAGTCGAGACGCATCTCCATCGTGCCGCCTACCATACCGCTGCTGACGCGGGCCTTGAGTTGCAGACGCGAGGGCTTGCCACTGAAGGGGGTACCCTTGGGCCACTGACCTTCCTGGCCGAAGTCCACCTCGCTGAGACGAATCCAGTCGCCATGATGGATGTCGCTGACAAAGACACCCTCGGTGTCAGTCCACTCTGTACGGACACCCATCGAGTAGGCCATCGTCTCGCCCTGGACACGCTGGTAGGGATTGAGGGTGCCAATAGGTGCGACCCCGGTACGGGTGGGAAGAATCTGGGGTATGGTGCCATCGGCATTGTACTTGAACTCCTCAACGGCCACGCTGCGCCCGAAACCGCCTCCACCGGGGAGGTTGCCGGTATGGTAGAAGAAATAGCTGTGGCCCTTGAAGTCACAGATGCCGGCGTGGTTGGTGAACGACTGGGTCTCGTTCATCTGGGGCATGATGGTGCCACGATAGGTCCAGGGACCTGTGGGCGTGGTACTGGTGGAATAGGCAATGTGCTCGGGAACGCCCCCGGCGGCATACATCATATAATATATACCATTGCGCTTGAAGGCCCAGGGTCCTTCGGTATAGGTATCGGTGTATTTCTTGCCACGCTCGCGCTTGGAGGGGTCGGGTGCTCCGAATCCTTCTTCCGTGAACTCGATGGTCTTCACCTCACCGTCGATGCTGATCATGTCGCGGTTCAACTTGGCATAGTAGAGACGGGGATTGCCCCAGTATATCCAGGCCTGTCCGTCATCGTCAATGAAGACGGTGGGGTCGATGTGGTCCCAGGAACCGTTGTCATAGAGGGGCTTGCCCAGGGCATCCTTGAAGGGACCGTAGGGGGTGTCGCCCACGGCCACACCGATGGCCATGCCGCCACTCAACTTGGAGTGGACGGGAACGTAGAAGTAGTACTTGCCGTCACGGGCTATGCACTGGGAAGCCCAGGCACGGTCGTCGGCCCACTCGAAACTGGCCAGACTGAGGGGGGAACCATGGTCTGTCCAGTTGACCATGTCGGAGGTGGAGAAGACACGCCAGTCGTACATCCAGAAGAAGTCGGCACCCGCCTCATCGTGACCGGTATAGACATACAGACGGTCACCATCCACCATGGGGGCGGGGTCGGTACTGTAGCAGGTCTGCACAATGGGGTTCCTGTACTTTTGTTCTGCCACATAGGATACCTTGCGGGGAGCCTGGGCATGGGCGTTGAAGGGTACGACAGCAGCGGCAGCTGCCATCAGTCCGAGAATCTTTTTCATGTCTTTGCGCATTATTTAGTTATGTTAGTATGGGCTTATAACAGATAATGGGACTTTTTCTCCCTTCGGTTTTCTCGGTGCAAAGTTACTAAATTCCACGTTCTCAGACTATCAATCTTGATACTATACCTTTAAATAATAGGGAAAACTGTCATTTTTTGATAGGCATGTTACAAAATCGACATTTTATGTTACGTACAATTTCAAAGTTGATACAAAATGGAACATATCAGAAAAGACGCAAAAAAAAAAGTCCGTACCTTTGCAACCGTAAAAGTTAAGCGATTATCCAACAACAAATATATAAGTAGAAAGACCTAATTTAACCTTAATTCTCCAAAACAAATAGATTAGTAGATTTTTTTAAATAGTTAGTGATTTGGTTAGTAAGAAAGGGGTGGCCGTGAGGCTACCCCTCTTCTTGTATTCTGCCCTATCCTCCTCTTTTTAGCGTTGTCTCAGCGCACCATAATCCCCCCAAAAAGAGAGAGAGGATGCACGGGGCATCCTCTCTCACAAAGTATAAGCGTATGGTAACTGTTATGTATGACTTAGTAATGCTCAAACATTACTTACTTTCTCAGTATCTTGCGGCCGTTCTGGATGACAATACCGCGGTAAGAATCATCCACGCGCTGTCCACGGAGATTGTAGGTGGCTGAGGGACGACTGGGAACCTCCTGGAGGACATCATCCACGGGAGTGAGATCTTCCACACAGTTCAGCGTGAAACTGTCGAGGTTGACGTTACCATTGGTGAAGGTGACACGGATGGTCTGCTTGCCGGCTTCAAAGAGCTTCTTGACACCACTCTTGCTGGTCTTGTAGGTACTCCAACTGCCCGTACCGCTGCGGCTCAATGACCAGAGATTGGTAAAGGAACCATTCTCGTTGACCCGCTTGAAGTTGACGCTGGCAGAAGTGCCGGTACCGTTGCTGGCCACCATTTCGAGGCTGTAATAGCCGGGATTGGCCACCTCGATAGTGTATTCCAGCCACTCGCCGGAGGCCGTCCACCCTATCACATACCCTCCGTTGCCACTCACGATATCCACTCCTTCGCTGTCGGTGCGGTACTTGGCATCGTCATGCACCTCTGCATCGGAATCGTGATAGGTGAGTCCTTCTTCGCCCTTGTCA
>CALZGT010000117.1 GCA_945787235.1 uncultured Prevotellaceae bacterium | reverse complement strand
TGAAGAGTATCTCGGAAAGCAGTGGGGAGGCTCAGATTGTACTGGTGGAGCGCAACGGCAAGCAGTATTGCCTGAAAGTCTATTACCCAAACTATCATTTCCATGATGACATTCTCAGCACCGTGTGGAACATGCGCATGGACATGGTAATGAGAATATATGATTACGGACGTACTGTGGTACACGGGGTGGAGCGCGACTACGAACTCATGGAGTACCTCGAGGGAGGGACGCTGGAACAGTACCGCCTTGAAGAGGACATGCGTCAGTTCCGACTCATTGCCCTCCAGGCCACGGCTGCCGTGGCAGCCTGCCACTCCATGGGTATCATCCACAAGGACATCAAGCCCAGCAATTTCTTCTTCCGTGATAATGAGCATACCCAGTTGGTGCTGGGTGACTTCGGCATCAGCGTGATGATGAAGGAAGGCGAAGGCCAGATACGCACCTGCCAGTCGCGTACCCCGAGTTTCGCGGCTCCCGAGATGTATGACGATGTCATTGACGGCGAGGTGGAAATCAACAGCAAGTCGGACTACTATTCCCTGGGCATCACGTTCCTGAACCTGTGGCTGGGAAAGAATCCCTTTGCCAAGAACGAAAGACTGATGATGCGCATGAAGCAGGAAGGCCGCCTCCCGCATATCGATGAACTGCCTCCGCGTGTAGCGATGATCATCAAGGGACTGACCTGTCTCAATCCCATGCGCCGTTGGGGTTATGAGGAGGTGGAGCGTTGGTTCCGCGGCGAGGACGTGCCTGTGGATACCAGCAGTATCTTCTTGCGCTACACGAACTTCATGGTTGATCCAGAACGCAATCTTGTGGCTCATGACGTCAAGGAACTCGTTTCCCTGCTCTATGAAAACCAGGAACTTGCCGTGCGTTATCTCTACAGCAACAGGCTGAGTGCATGGCTGGATGAGTGCGGCAACAATAAGATGGCGGTGCTGCTCAATGACATCGTGGAGCACCGTTATCCCACCGACCAACAGGCGGGTCTCATGGCGGCTCTCTATGCCTTGGAACCCAATTTCCCGTACTATGACCTCAAGGGACAGCCCTGCCGCACGGTACACGAACTGGCCGTGACGCTCATGCGCAATGCCAGTGAGTACCAGTACAGACTGCAGGAGGCCGATGATACTCTCTTTGTCTATCTTGACTCACATTTCACCTTCCACATGGAACGACTTCGTTCCTATTTCCAACCTGCCGATGAAACGTCGGTGCTGAAACTCGTCTATGAGATAGACCGTGAACTACCCTTCCTGCCCAAGGTGCCCAGCAGTACCATCCAGGAAGTCGTAGCAGCCTACGCCTCTGCGGAGCGTACCGAAGACGAGTGGAAGGCTATCACCGACGGTCGCCTGCTGGCATGGCTCTACGGTAGGACAGAGGTGTCTGTGTGTGAGGGAGTTCGCTTCATCACCTCCCAGCATTTGGCCGATGAGCACACTAAAGCCTGCCAGGTGCTCTATAGCATTGATCGCCAGTGTGGTTTCGACCTGGCCGATGCCACCTCCGTGGCCTCTGTGGCCCGTCTCATGGTAGAGCGGCTGTTACAGTCGCAGGACCTCGATGACGAGGCGTTCCGTGAGGCAATGAAGGACTATGTGGTGCTGGGTGGAAGACTGGAACTCTATGCCAAGCTGCATCAGTGGAACGAGGTGCTGGCATCCATGCAGTCTATTCTCGACCTGCAGGCTCCCCACAACGTGGACCGCTATGCCATCTATGACTTGCGCACGGCAGCCTTCAAACTGTGCAAGGCGCTGGGTGGACAGCCCGCCTATGAGGTAAAGGGAGAGGAGTCCTGTCAGGTCATTACCGACCCCTCTGAACTGGACCGCCTGCCCGTCAAGGACGTGCGTGCTGCCATCCGCAATGGACACCTGCTGGAGTGGATGAGTATCTTCTACCACGAGGATCCCACCCTGCATTTTGAGAATGACCATGAGTATAACCAGCGGGTACGCGACTTCCTGCTGGCCGTAGGCTCGTACGATGGTGGTGAGATTCACTTCAAGCGTTACACCATTGCCCAGGAAGAACTGGAGCGCAAGGTCAATGAGAGCCGCCAGGCCTGGGACAAGAGTATGAGGTACAAGAGTATCATCCGCACTTGCTTCATCGGTGTCAACGTGCTCTGGCTCTTGCTGCTTGTCCTCCTGGGACTGGACGAGACGTCCCGCATGCAGCAGCATGTCTATGCCTATACTATGCTGTCCGTGGGCATCCCTATGGGCATCATTCTCATGGTGCGCAACTATTTCCGGGGCAATGGCATCTCCCTCGGTTTGCTGTTTGCCTCCTGCGGTCTGCTGGCTTCGCTGATTCCGGCAGCCGTGCTCTCCTGGTGCATGAGCCATGTGCCTGGCAGTGCCCGTTGGGCTGCCCTGCTCATGTCTGCAGGCTATGCCGCCTTCGGTCTTCGCTACGCTTTCAGGAAAAGTACGGTGGCCAACATCACCGATGACATGGAGAACTGCTTCACCGTCAACGAGGAGAGTGCCCTGAACGAGATGCTCTATTACACCTTCCGTTCGCGTACCTTCAAGTTCCGTGGCAGCACCTTCGGCCTCATGGACGATGCCGTGGGTGAGGCGCGCAGCAGCAGCACCGAGAAGGTCATCGACTGTCTCATGTGGAGCCTCCTGCCCGTAGTGCTCATCGTGGCTATGTTCTGGTTCCACAGCAGTCTGCTCGACCACAGCGGACCAGATATCTCACAGTGGAAGGCTGACTTGCTGGAGTTCTGGGCTCAGGTAAAGGCACTCTCCTGAGAGTAGCCTGCATGTCGTCAGGTAAATATAAGAAACAAGCATTTATAAGAAATACATAAAGCGAAAGAAAAGAAATGGTTTGTCAACACTGCCAAAAGGAAAACCGTCCGCAGGCCATCTACTGCAAGTGGTGTGGCAAGTTGCTGGAAGTCAAGCGTAACCCACTGGATGATATTGTGGGGCGTGAGGACGTGAAGCGCCAGCTTAAGAGCATTGCCAATACCTTTGCTTTCATCCAGGCACGCAAGGAGACGGAGAACATCCGTCTTTCGGCCAATACCATCATCATCGGTGAGACAGGTACCGGCAAGACCATGCTGGCACAGGCCATGGGAGAGTATTTCTTCCAGAACGGCATCATTGAGAAGAATAAGGTCACGGTAGTGGATGCCGTGGATTTCGACCGTTTCGTGGAAGACTGGGATGACAACATCAAGCAGGCCAAGGGTGGTTTGCTTGTCTTTGACAATGCCCAGAAACTGCTGCCTGACACGGTGGCCAACAGCGTCAATCCGCTGGACAAGGTTTTTGTCGAGATGCAGAAGTGGAAGGAAGACCCCATCGTTGTCATCTGTGGTCTGCCAGGCGGACTGGAGAAGTTCTTCGATAAGAATCCTGCTGTGCGCAACCGTTTCAAGTATTTCTTCCGTCTCAACCATTTCGGATTTGAGGAGATGACCCAGATATGCCGCAACATGCTCTCTTCCACTTTCGGACTGGATTCGTTCCAACCGGCGGCTCAGAAACGTCTGCTCCACCTCTTCAAGTACCGCGTGAAGACGCGCGATGAGAATTTCGGCAACGGTCACCTGGCCAGTCAGGTCAGCGAGGACATCTTTGCCAGTTTCATCTCGCGTGGTATCTCCAACGACAACCTGGAGGTTACTGAGGCCGACATACGTGGTTATGTGCCCGAAATTCTCACTCCCGAGCAGGTGCTGGACAGCATGGACGAGTTTGTGGGGGCAGAACCTGTCAAGCAGGCCGTCCGGGAGATAGCCAACGAGGTACAGACGGCCCTGGAACGTGAGGAGCGCGGTCTCGGACTCTTGGAGCGCCCTGCCATGCACATCATCCTCACCGGTAATCCCGGTACGGGCAAGACTTCCATTGCCCGCAAGCTCGGCGAGGTCTTCGAGAGCATCGGATACCTGGATAGCGGACATGTCGTGGAGGTGGACCGCAGCAAGCTGGTGAGCAGCTATGCCGGCGAGACACCCCAGCTGGTCGATAAACTCTGTGACAAGGCCATAGGGGGTATCCTCTTCATTGACGAGGCATACACCCTGGCTCCCGTGCGTCCTGACGGCAGTCGCGACGAGCAGGGTGCCCAGGCCCTGGAACGTCTGATGAAGCGCATGGAGGATGACCGTGGCAAGTTCGTGGTCATCGCGGCGGGTTATCAGCAGGAGATGGACAATCTCTTCCGCGTCAACCCGGGATTGAAGAGCCGTTTCAACCGTTTCATCAACCTGGAGGACTACAATGTGGACGAACTGGTGCAGATACTTCAGATATTCGTGACCAAGGCCAAGATGAAGATGGACGATGCCTGTCTTGCCAAGGTGCGCGAGGTCATCGAGGTCATGTATGAGACGCGTGACAAGAACTTTGCCAATGGCCGTGCCGTACGTGAACTCTTCGAGACGATGTACCGCAAGCAGGCCGAACGAGTGCACCAGCTTTCCGTCAGTGAACTCACCGATGAGATACTTCTCACCCTTACGGCCGACGACGTCCCCTGTGAGACTCCCGTGGCCATCGACTTCGAGAACGTGCTGAGCCGCTTTGACGCGCTCATTGGCATGGAGAACGTGCGCAAGGAGATTACCGACATGGTGACGATGCTTAACGTCCAGATAAGCCGTGGCGAGAAACCCTCGCAGCTCTGCCGTCACTACCTCTTCCTGGGCAATCCCGGTACGGGCAAGACCACCGTGGCGCGTATCATGGCAGATGTGCTGCATGCCCTCGGTGTCGTCAAGCGGGGACAGCTGGTGGAGGCCGACCGCAGCAAGCTGGTGGCTGCCTACACCGGGCAGACGGCCATCAAGACCAACCAGCTCATCGACTCTGCCCTGGGGGGCGTGCTCTTCATCGACGAGGCTTATACGCTGGTAAGCAGCGAACTGGACACCTTCGGCAAGGAGGCTGTCGATACGCTCCTCAAGCGCATGGAGGATGACCGTGGCAAGTTTGTGGTCATCGCTGCGGGCTATCCGGCTGAGATGCAGCGTTTCCTGGACAGCAATCCAGGGCTGCCCAGCCGTTTCACGCATACCATCCATTTCGAGGACTACAGTGCTGAGGCTTTGGCCCGCATGTTCTTCAAGTTGGCCAGCGGTCACAACTTCGTCATCTCTGATGAGGATTGTGCCGGCATATTGCAGTACTTCGAGAAACTGTATGCCATGCGCACCAGCCAGTTCGGCAATGCCCGTGAGGTGCGTAAGGTCTTCGACATGGCTGTGGCCAACCAGAGCAAGCGCATCTCCGTACTGATGAACAATCCCATGTTCGAACCTCAGCAGATGTTTGAACTTACCGTGGCCGACGTCATCGGCGAGAAGGCCGATGTGGTGCGTCCTTTGGAGGAAGTGCTTGCTGAACTGGACGAGTTTATCGGCATGACGTCTGTCAAGGAGGCCATCCGCCGCCTGGCCGTGCAGATGATGTTCCTCAAGGAGCGTGCACGCCTGGGACTGGGCACCATCGAGGCCATCCCTGTCAACATTGTCCTCACGGGCAATCCCGGCACGGGAAAGACCAGTGTGGCCCGCAAGCTGGGACAGGTGCTGCAGAGTGTGGGACTCCTCTCCACCAGCCGTGTCCTGGAAGCCAGTCGCGCCACCATGGTGGGCAAGTACATGGGCGAGACTCCCAAGCTGGTCAACAGTCTCGTGGAGCGCGCCATGGGAGGTGTACTCTTTGTCGATGAGGCTTACACCCTGTCACAGGAGAACGACGCCTACGGACGTGAGGCCATCGACACGCTGATGAAGCGTATGGAGGATGACCGCGGCAAGTTTGTCTGCATCGTGGCGGGTTACAAGGAGGAGATGGAGGACTTCCTGGCGGCCAACCCCGGTCTGGCCAGCCGTTTCAACTACCGCCTGCACATCGATGACTACACGGTGGCCGAACTGGCCCAGATTTTCATCAGCATGGTGCAGAAGAAGCAGTATGTGATGACGCCCGATGCCAAGGTGGCTCTCATGCGTGTCATCATGGAGATGTATCAACACAAGACGCCTGCCTTTGGCAATGCACGCGAGATGCGCAACCTGATGCAGAACACCCTGCAGCGGCTTTCCACCCGTGTCATCGAACTGCCCGAGGGCAAGCGTACCGTAGATGCCTACCAGACCATCCTGCCCGATGACATCTCGCTCAGCACGCTCTGAGCCACAGGATGTAGAGTTATACCTATTTATATATATAAAGAAAATATAGTAGAAAGTGATTTTTTGTCCTAAGTGTAAATCAGAGATAGACTCCGACTCTCGCTTCTGCGACCAGTGCGGCCAGGAGCTCTTCTACTGCACGCGTTGCGGCAGGGTGGGGAAGGGGCTGCGTTGCATCTTCTGTGGTTCGAAGATGTCGCGCTATGATGACATGGGCGACACCATGTCCATGATAGAGGCTTCCAAGCGTCCCATAGTGACGAAGCGCGAAACCATCATGGCGGCGGCCATGGGAGTGAGCCAGCGAAGCGGCATCCCTCACCTCATCCTCGTCAACGACAGCCTGCACCTGCGTCTGGCCGGTACCGATGGTGCCATTCTGGGGCGTCGCAAGGGTATCTACCAGGAGCATCTGGCTTCATGCCAGTACATCAGCGGTACGCATGCGCAGCTCAACTACTCTATGCAGGGAGGATGGAGCATCACCGACAAGGGGTCGAGCAACGGCACCTACGTCAATGGCCGCAAGATAATGACCGGCGAGGCTGCACGGCTTTCCAACGGAGACCGTGTGGTGCTGGCCAATGTAGAATTCCGTGTGGAGATAAGCAGATAGACTGATGCAGAAGATTACTATCAGCGCAAGCAGCCTGACGGGGCTGGTGCGCGAACATAATGAGGATGCCCTGCTGGTGTGCCGCCAGGTCGTCAGGGATTCGGAACTGAACACGAGTGCCTTTCTCTCTCCCGAGGACCGCTACGTAGTGGCTGTCTGTGACGGACTGGGAGGACAGAATGCGGGCGAGGTGGCCAGTATGGATGCTGCCATGCAACTGGCCCACCGCGTTGCCACGCTGCGTCCCGGTCAGCCCTTCGCACGGGTACAGCAACTCTTGCATGAGTGGATCAAGGAGGAGCATGCCTACCTGATGGCCCTGGGCGAGGAGGACCCTTCCATGTCCGGCATGGGTACCACGCTGGTGGGACTTCTCTTCTACGAGGGCCACGTGTGCTGGATGAACTGTGGTGACAGCCGTCTCTACCGCTTCCGCGAGGGCATCCTGCGCCAACTCTCTTCCGACCATTCCCTCTACCGCATCACGCACAGGGAAGCCGACCTGCATGTCATCACCAACTGCCTGGGGGGTGGTGCTGATGAGGCATTCCTCGACGTGACCGACATCACCGGTGAAGTGCATGAGGGCGACCTCTTCCTGCTGTGTAGCGACGGGCTCACCGACATGCTCACGGACGAGGAGATAGAACAGGTGCTTGCCACTACCCCTGAGGCCA
>CALZGT010000116.1 GCA_945787235.1 uncultured Prevotellaceae bacterium | reverse complement strand
CGTACACTGTGCCTTCGAGGGCTACGAGAAGATGGCAGGACTGCGAGATGCCATCAGCGACACGGCATGGTGCTGCCTGGTGTCCTGCGGTGACTTCCTCCAGGGTGGCTCGGCAGGTGCCATAAGCCGCGGACAGTACATTGCGGACATCATGAAGGCGGCAGACTATACTGCCATTACCCTTGGCAACCATGAGTTTGACTTCGGCATTCCACGCATGAAGGAACTCCTGGCAGCCATCTGTGCCCCCGTGACGTGCTGCAACCTCACCTCCCTGCCCGAGGGGCGAAAGGAATATGCCAACTTCGTACTCAGCCACCTGGGTTCCCTGTGCGTGGCCTTCGTGGGAGTCACCACTCCCATGACACTCTACAACGAGGCGTATGCCTTCTACGGCGAGGACGGGAAACAGACGCACGAACTCGGTGAGCAGAATGTCTATGCCATCGTGCAGCAGGCTGTCGATGAGGCGCGGCAGGCGGGTGCAGAGCGCGTGATAGTGCTGGCCCATGTGGGAGAGGATGACAACCAGACGCACGTCACCTCCCACGAACTGGTGAAGCACACGAGGGGCATTGATGCGGTGCTGGACGGGCATACACATTCCGTGGTGCCGGAGGCAAGGGTGAAGAACCTGGACGGCAAGGAAGTGCCCATCAGCCAGACGGGCACGAAGTTTCGCCATGTGGGCAAACTGCTCATAGACCGCCAGGGACGCATCAGCACGACACTCCTCCCCATGAAAGAGCTGCACCACAGCAGTCCCGCGGTCAAGGCTGCCACCGATGCAGTGAGGAAGGAGTACGACACCCGTGTGGGCCGCGTGGTGTGCCAGAGTGAGGTGACGCTGAGTATCCTCAACGAAAACGGCAAGCAGGCTGTCAGGCTCCGGGAAGTGAATATGGGCGATGCCGTGGCCGATGCCTACCGCTACGTGACGGGAGCCCAGATAGCCATGACCAACGGTGGAGGCATACGCGCCAGTCTGAAGCCGGGCGATGTGACATATGGCCACGTCATTGCTGCCCTCCCCTACGAAAACTACGTGGAGGTGCTGGAGGTGAAGGGGCAGAAAATCCTCGACGTGCTGGAAGAGGGTGTGAGCAACCTGCCGCTGGAGCATGGCGACTTCCCCCAGGTGTCGGGCATGAAGCTGGAGGTCAATGCCCAGGCAAATCCCCGAGTGAGGAACGTACAGGTATGGGATGAACCGTCAGCCACCTACGTCCCCCTCGACCCCGAGGCCGACTACACGCTGGCCACCATTGACTACTGCGTGACGGGAGGCGGCTTCAACAAGCTGCTCAAGGACGAGAAGGTGCTTCGCCCCAACGTCATGCCCTACAGCGAGGCATTCATCGAGTACGTCACCCGCAAGCTGGGAGGCCGCATCGGCAAGGAATATGCCCGTCCGCAGGGCCGCATCAGTGTGGTGGAATGACAAAAACGTCACCCCACCAATATAACCCTTTTGATGGTGGAAATTTATAGAACCCACCTATATATTATAATAAGGTAGTAGTTTTACGCTATTTTTTGTGAAAAGAATGGCATTTTGAAGGAAAAAATCACTATCTTTGCACAATTTTACAACAGAAAAAGATAAAAGACAAACAATATGCTGACACTAAAACTGATTACCGAAGAGACCGAAAAGGTTGTCAAGGGACTGGAGAAGAAGCATTTCAAGGGTGCTAAGGAAGCTATCGACGAGGTGATTGCCACCGACAAGGTGCGCAGGCAGGCACAGGCCGAACTGGATGCCAACCTCTCGGCTGCCAAGAAACTGGCTGGCGAAATCGGCATGCTCATGAAGCAGGGCAAGAAGGAGGAGGCCGAGGACGTGAAGGCACGCGTGGCTGAACTCAAGGAGCAGAACAAGCAACTGGAGGAGAAGAAGGCGCAGGCCGAACAGGAACTGACGCGCCAGCTCTGCCAGATTCCCAACATCCCCTACGACGAGGTGCCCGAGGGCACGTGTGCCGAGGACAACTGGGTGGTGAAGTCCAACCTCAAGGAGTGCGTAGTGGGCCAGGACACCGTGGGCAACTGGGATGCCAATCCCGTGGTGGAGACGGCCAAGCTGCCCCACTGGGAACTGGCCAAGAAGTACAACCTCATCGACTTCGACCTGGGCGTGAAGATTACCGGAGCCGGTTTCCCTGTCTATAGAGGCCAGGGAGCCCGTTTGCAGCGCGCGCTCATCAACTTCTTCCTGGCCGAGGCCAACAAGTCGGGCTACGAGGAAATCATGCCTCCCACCGTGGTGAATGCCGCTTCGGGTTACGGCACGGGCCAGCTGCCCGACAAGGAGGGCCAGATGTACCACTGCGACCTGGATGACCTCTACCTCATCCCCACGGCCGAGGTGCCCGTCACCAACATCTACCGCGACGTCATCCTCGACGAGAAGGACCTCCCCATCAAGAACTGCGCCTATACGCAGTGCTTCCGTCGCGAGGCAGGTTCCTACGGCAAGGACGTGCGCGGCCTGAACCGCCTGCACGAGTTCTCCAAGATAGAGATCGTACGCATCGACACGCCGGAGCATTCCGCCGAGAGCCACAAGGAGATGCTGGCCCACGTGGAGGGTCTGCTCCAGAAGTTGGAACTCCCCTACCGCATCCTGCGCCTCTGCGGCGGCGATGCCTCGTTCACCTCAGCCATCTGCTATGACTTTGAGGTATATTCCGAGGCCCAGAAACGCTGGCTCGAGGTATCCTCAGTCTCCAACTTCGACACCTACCAGGCCAACCGCCTCAAATGCCGCTACCGCAACAGTGAGACGAAGAAGACGGAACTGTGCCACACCCTCAACGGTTCGGCCCTGGCACTCCCCCGCATCGTGGCTGCCATACTGGAAAACAACCAGACGGAGGAAGGCATCAGGATTCCTGCCGCCCTGCAGCCCTACATGGGTACGGACATGATAAGGTAACCATGTGCGGTATGGTGTTTTAAGTTGATGAATTACAGTAGAATAACCAACAAAACTTAAATTTAAGGTAAAATGTTCAAGATTGTAAGTAAGACACAGTTTAGCGAGAAGGTCTTCAAACTGGAGGTCGAGGCTCCCCTCATAGCCAAGAGCCGCAAGGCCGGACACTTCGTCATCGTACGTGTAGGCGAGAAGGGCGAGCGCATGCCGCTCACCATCGCGAGCAGCGACACGGAGAAGGGCACCATCACCCTGGTCATCCAGAAGGTGGGCCTCTCCTCTACCCGACTCTGCGACATGGAGGTGGGAGAAGAGATTACCGACGTGGTAGGTCCCCTCGGCAAGGCCACGCACATCGAGAACTTCGGTACGGTGCTCTGCGCCGGCGGTGGTGTGGGCACGGCTCCCATGCTCCCCATCATCCAGGCTCTCAAGGCTGCCGGCAACCGTGTCATCAGTGTCATAGCTGGTCGCAGCAAGGACCTCATCATCCTGGAGGACGAGGTACGTGCTTCGTCTGACGAGGTCATCATCATGACCGATGATGGTTCCTACGGCAACAAGGGCGTGGTGACCGTCGGCATGGAGGAGGTCATCAAGCGCGAGAAGGTGGATAAGTGCTTTGCCATCGGCCCTGCCATCATGATGAAGTTCTGCTGTCTGCTTACCAAGAAATACGAGATTCCCACCGACGTGTCGCTCAACACCATCATGGTGGATGGTACGGGCATGTGCGGTGCCTGCCGCATCAGCGTGGGCGGCAAGACGAAGTTCGTCTGTGTCGATGGTCCCGAGTTCGATGGCCATCAGGTGGATTTCGACGAGATGCTCAAGCGTGCCGGCTCGTTCCGCGGCGTGGAGCAGGAAGAGATGAGCCACCTCGCTGCCGACTGGCACAAGTGTGAGGCCACAGGCCAGCAGGTGACTGACGAGCTCCTGGCCCGTGAGGCCAAGGACATGGACACCACGACTCCCCTGGCTGAACTCCTGGACCGCAACGCCCCCTACCGTGAGGCCCTGCGCAAGAGCATGAAGGCCAAGGAGCGCACGCAGATAGAGCGCGTGGTGATGCCCGAGCTGGACCCCGTCTATCGTGCTACGACCCGCGTCGAGGAGGTCAACAAGGGTCTGACGCGCGAGCAGGCACTCACTGAGGCCAAGCGTTGTCTGGACTGTGCCAACCCGACCTGTATGCAGGGTTGTCCCGTGAGCATCAACATTCCTTCCTTCATCAAGAACATCGAGCGCGGTGAGTTCCTCAATGCCGCCCGCATCCTCAAGAGCACCTCTGCCCTGCCCGCCGTGTGCGGCCGCGTATGTCCCCAGGAGAAGCAGTGCGAGAGCCAGTGCATCCACCTGAAGATGAACGAGCCCGCCGTGGCCATCGGTAATCTGGAGCGCTTTGCCGCCGACTTCGAGCGCGAGAGCGGCCACATCTCTGTACCTGAGGTAGCAGCCCCCAACGGCAAGAAGATTGCCGTCATCGGTTCGGGTCCCAGCGGTCTGAGCTTTGCCGGCGACATGGCCAAGCTGGGTTACGAGGTGACGGTCTTCGAGGCCCTGCACGAGATTGGCGGTGTGCTGAAGTACGGTATTCCCGAGTTCCGTCTGCCCAACAAGATTGTGGATGTAGAAATCGAGAACCTCTCCAAGATGGGCGTCACCTTCGTCAAGGACTGCATCGTGGGCAAGACCATCAGCGTGGAGGAACTCGAGGCCCAGGGCTTTGCCGGCGTCTTCGTGGGTTCCGGTGCCGGTCTGCCCAACTTCATGGGTATTCCCGGTGAGAACTTCATCAACATCATGTCCAGCAACGAGTACCTCACGCGTGTCAACCTCATGGATGCCTCCAATCCCGAGACAGACACCCCCATCAATCCCGCCAGGCGCGTCATGGTGGTGGGTGGCGGCAACACCGCCATGGACAGCTGCCGTACGGCCAAGCGTCTGGGTGCCGAGAAGGTATATATCGTATATCGCCGTTCGGAGGCAGAGATGCCGGCCCGTCTGGAGGAGGTGAAGCATGCCAAGGAGGAGGGCATCGAATTCCTCACGCTGCACAACCCCATCGAGTACAAGGCCGATGAGAACGGACGCGTATGCGCCGTGGTGCTGCAGCAGATGGAGCTGGGCGAACCCGATGCCAGCGGCCGCCGCTCTCCCCAGCCCATTCCCGGTGCCACGGTGACCCTCGACATCGACACGGCCATCGTCGCCGTGGGTGTGAGTCCCAACCCCATCGTTCCCACCTCCATCAAGGGACTGGAACTGGGTCGCAAGAACACCATCGTGGTCAACGAGGGCATGCAGACCAACATCCCGACCATCTTTGCCGGTGGTGACATCGTGCGCGGTGGTGCCACCGTCATCCTCGCCATGGGTGACGGCCGTCGTGCGGCAGCCGCCATGCATGAGTATCTGAACAAGTAATCTAACTGTTTTGGGCCTCCTCCCGCCCGCCTTGCGCGGGTGGCGGGGTGGCTCTTCTTTTTTCAGCATGAATGCCTTTTACACCATACTGCTCCTGATATCCAGCAACGTCTTCATGACGCTGGCCTGGTACGGCCATCTCAAGCTCCAGCAGTCGGGCACCTCAGCCCACTGGCCGCTGCTTGGGGTGATAGCCTTCTCGTGGGCCATAGCCTTCTTCGAGTACTGCCTCATGGTACCCGCCAACCGCATCGGCTTTGCCGGCAACGGAGGTCCGTTCTCGCTGATGCAGCTCAAGGTCATCCAGGAGGTCATCTCGCTCATCGTCTTCTGCGTCATCGCCAACGTCCTCTTCCAGGGACAGTCGCTGCACTGGAACCACCTGGCGGCCCTCGTCTGTCTGATCCTGGCCGTCTATTTCGTTTTCATGAACCAGAACTGAGCAATGCGGCGGCTCTCTCATGCCATCCTGTCTCACCAAACCCTTATCTCACATGAACAGAACACTCATACTTGTCGCACTCCTCTGCACGGGAATGTCATCCTTTGCCCAGAAGAGGAAGAACGCACAACCCGAACTGGCCCCCATCTCTCTGCCCGAAGCCATGGCACAGTACCGCTTCTCGGATGCAGAAGTGATTCTCACCCAGCAGATTGCCGACCTGCGCAAACGCAACGTCGATGTCACGGCCAAGGAGGAACAGCTCAGGGCCGTACTGCGCGCCAAGAACCGCATGCAGGCCACGGAGCGGGTCTGCTTCGTTGACAGTGTCGTCTGCAACAAGACCGATATGCTGAAGCACATTCATCTGAGCGGTGAATGCGGAAAGGTGGACACCTATGCCAACCATTTCGGGAAGAAGGACGGCGGTGGGTCCACCGTCTATCTCTCGCAGTTTGCTGACAAGGTGATTTTTGCCAAGAAGGATGCCAAGGGGCATCTCCGGCTCTACGCCTCGCTGCTCACCGGCAACGAGTGGTCACAACCGGAACCGTTGGGTGAGGCCGGGCTCGGTGATCATGGCGACGTGGAGCAGAACTACCCGTTCATGCTGAACGACGGCACCACGCTCTACTATGCTGCCAAGGGCGAGGAGAGCATGGGGGGCTATGACATCTTCATGACGCGCTACGATGCGGACGAGAACCGCTTCCTGGCTCCCGAGAATATCGGCATGCCTTTCAACTCGCCGGCCAATGACTTCCTGTACTGCGTGGACGAGTTCAACCACATCGGCTATTTCGTCACCGACCGCAGGATGCCCCAGGACAAGGTCTGTGTCTATACCTTCATTCCCAACCAGACGCGCCGCATCTACAACATGCAGGAGCTGGGCGAGGAACGCATGGCTGCCCAGGCACGCCTTCACAGCATCGCGCAGACCTGGGAGAACAAGGAGGCCGTGCAGCAGGCTCGCAGGAGGGTGGAATCCATCAGGCATGACGGCACCGGCAAGGAGAGTCAGCAGGATGCCTTCACGCTGGTCATCGATGACGAACTGACCCTCACCTCGCTGCATGACGTGTATAACGCTGAGCTGAGGAAAAAGGTGACCTTCTGGCTGGAATGCCAGAAGGAACAGGAGAAGGCGGAGCAGAACCTCGAAGCCTTACGCCTCAGGTATGTGGGTGCCAAGGGTGAGGAACGGAAGAAACTTGCGGACCGGATTCTCTCGGAGGAGAAGAAGGTTCGCGAGCTCGATGTCACCGTAAGGCAGCAGGTCAAGGAAATACGCAAGGCTTATCACACGAAATGAAATCCTTTCTTTTCGTCTTCCTCGGGGGCGGCGTGGGCTCCTGCCTGCGCTACCTCATCTCCGAGTTGTGGAGGTCGTACCGCCATCATGCCTGCCTCCCCGACACGCTCTTCCCCTGGCCTACGCTGGTGGCCAATGTGCTGGGCTGCCTGCTCATCGGTTATTTCTATGCCCACGCCCCGGCATGGCATTTGAAGCCCGAGACCACCCTGCTCCTCACCACGGGTCTGTGCGGCGGCTTCACAACCTTCTCCACCTTCTCGTGGGAGAGTCTCAACCTCCTGCATACGGGTCACACCCTTCTTTTCATCCTCTACGTCACCCTCTCCCTATGGCTGGGACTCCTGGCGATATTCGTGAATCATCCCTAAGTGGGGGAAGAGGCCTCGGAAGTGGCAAACACACTTTTTTTTGCGAGTTACGCGTTAACAGTTAACACCTGAACCGAGGGTTGATTGACAAT
>CALZGT010000115.1 GCA_945787235.1 uncultured Prevotellaceae bacterium | reverse complement strand
CTGGAGATAAGTGGGGCATTAAGGGCGAAGGCAATTCAAGACTGACTTCAACATTAGGGTCAGAGGGACTGGTTCCCCTGACCCTGAGGCAGAATGACATTTTGACATTCGAAAAATGACGGCCATCTCACACAATCTGGAAAAAGATGTGGCTCAAATACTGCACAAAAAAGCGTCTTTTGTGCAGTATTTCATTAAGCAAATCGTTCAGTTCCGTTCTGCACGGTTCAAAGGTTCCTTGCTCGTACGTCCAGGCACCCTCTGGACGTACGTCCTCACCCCCTCACGCCGTACGTGCAAGCACCCTCTGGACGTACGTCCACAGAGCCAAGGACGTACGTCCAAAGGATTTATTACAGGAAAATTTGATGTTTTGTGCCTTTTGGGTGTCATTTCTTCACTCTCTGAGAAGCGCGTATTTTCCGTGGCGGTCAACCACGATTGATTTTATCGCATTCTCAGGGTGTTAGTGAATATCAAAATGATAGCAAAATGCACAAATCAGTTGCATAAAAATACGCAAAAGGTCGTCCCATAAAGGTATAGGTGGGTTCTATAAACCTACCTAAAGGTATAAACTCCTATTCGGCCAGAAACTCCCTGACGTACTGATTGGACAAGACTCGTTCAGCGGGCTTGAAACCATGGCCGGCCTTCTCGATGACCTTGAGAACGGCATTGCCGTAGGTCTGCTGGGCACGCTTGGAGTAGTCGAGCGGTACCACCTTGTCATCCGTGCCGTGAACGATGAGCACCGGTCCCTGATAACGCCCTATCGTCTCAAAGGGTTTCATGGGACGGATGTCCATCATGAACTTCCTACCCAGTTTCACACCCCATATCTCGGAAACCTCAGGTATGTCCTCTATGCGCGGATAACGGGCGTTCCAGTTGTCGGGGATGCAGAGGGCAGGGTAGATGAGGATGAGATGGCTGACCTGCTTCTTGAGTTCGGCAGCCGCAAGGGCAGAGACCAGACCGCCCTGGCTCTCACCGCAGAGCACTATCCTGTGCTTGTCTATGTTCTTTTGCTTCCTGAAGTAGCTGACAATCTCCTTCAGCGTCTCTTTCTCGTCCGAGATGGACATCTCCATGGTGTTGTTGTCACTCCGGCTGTGTATGCTGCCGCAGGGATAGTCGAAGGTATAGACCGCATAACCGAGGTCGTTGAGCGTCTGGAAATAGTCCTTACCGAAGTGGTGGGTACCGTTGAAGCCATGGCTGATGATGGCTATGCCATGCTTGCCCTGTGTGGCAGGTCCACTGATGACGCCATAGATACGTTTCCCATTCTTCTGCGGGATGGTGAGTTCGTTGTACTGGGTACGCTCCTGTGCATGGAGGTAGAGGGCGAAGAAAAACAATAAGAGGGTGTTAGTCAGTTTCATATTGGTTAGGGTTTAAAGTTGTTGACCAAAAATTTATTTGGCAAAATTACAACTTTTAACCGAAAGGACAAAGAAAAAGGGAGAAAAAGAGAATGTAATATTTGGAGTTGTGCAGAAAATGTTGTATTTTTGCAACTGAAACCATGAAAACGACAATAACCTTGTGGAATAATAATAATTGTTGAAATATGAGAAACTTTGATTATCAAACACCTACGCGCCTGATTTTCGGCAAGGACGTGGTGGAGAAGAAACTGAAAGGCGTCATGGAACAGTTCGGCAAGCGGGTGCTCATCACCTACGGTGGCGGAAGCATCAAGCGCAGCGGACTCTATGACCAGGTGCTGCAAATCCTCCAGGACAAGGAAATCTACGAGTTGCCCGGTATTGAACCAAATCCTAAGTTCAATCCCAGCGTGCTTGACGGAGTGAGGATATGCAAGGAGAAGAACATCGACGTGATACTCTCGGTGGGAGGCGGCAGTGTGCTGGACTGCACGAAGGCCATCGCCGGTGCCGCCTGCTCGGATGCCGACCCCTGGGACATCGTCACGAGTAAGGTGCCCACGCTCAAGGCCATACCTATCGTAGATATCATCACCCTGGCTGCCACGGGCTCAGAATACGACTCGGGAGGTGTCATCTCGCGCACCGAGACCAACGACAAACTGGCGTATTTCTCGCCGCACGTATTCCCCGCCGTATCGTTCATCGACCCCACCTACACCTTCACGCTGCCTGTCATGCAGACCCTCGCCGGTGTGGCCGACTGCATCAACCACATCATGGAGCAGTACTTCTGCGGCGAGCATATCATGATGAACGATGCCTTCATGGAGGGTGCCGTGAAGTCGTTGGTGAAGAACGTGAAAACCGTGCTTGAGGAGCCCGAGAACTACGATGCCCGTGCGGAGATCTTCTACGCCACCACGCTGGGCTGCAACGGCATCTACTCGCTGGGCAACTCCCACAGCGGATGGCCCATGCATGCCATCGAGCACGCCCTCTCCGGCCATTACGACATCACCCACGGCGTGGGTCTGGCCATCGTCACTCCGCGCTGGATGCGCCACATCCTCCAGGCTACCACGGGCCAGCTGCATGAGCAGGTGGTGGAGCGCATCACCTCATTTGGCAACCACGTATTCGGCACCGACACGCCCGAGGAGAGCATCCAGGCCATCCATGATTTCTATGAGGGTATCGGCATTCCCATGACCCTCCAGGAGGTGGGCATCGATGACAGCCGTATCGACGAGATGGCACGTCACATAGCCCAGAACGAAGGACTCGACAAGGCTTGGGTTCCCCTGCACGAGGAAGACATCGCGGCTATACTGAGGGATTGTCAAGTTGCAATGAACAATTAACAATGAACAATTAACAATGGGGCTGGCGCGATGACTCACTGCGCCAGCCCTACCTGTAACTTTGTCCCGACATCAATCTTGCACAAGAAAACCTAACACCAAAACAAATACCATCATGAAGAGAACAAAGAAAACCATGTGCGTGGCTTGCCTCACGGCAATGGCCTGCTTGACGCCCATCGGGGCACAGACACTGCCTGATGGAAAGGAATGGGATGACATCCTGGTGACCCACGTGAACCGAGAACTGGCTCATGCTCTGGCCATCCCCGAGGGCTACTCACTCACGCTGGACGGTCAGTGGAAATTCAAGTGGGTGGGAATGCCCAGCCAGGCCAGCACGGCATGGTGTGCAGCGGGTTTCAACGACGGAGCCTGGGAGAACATCGACGTGCCCAGCAGCTGGCAGGTGTGGGGTCTGCAGCACGGCAAGACGTGGGACAAGCCCCTCTACGTCAACGTGGGCTACCCCTTCGAGTATGACCGCCAGACCTACAGCATCATGGCCACCCGTCCGGGATGGTTCACCTATTCCGGTACGATGAGCAACCCCGTGGCCACCTACCGTCGCACCTTCACCCTGCCCGACACCTGGGACGGCCGCGAGGTCTATGCACGCTTCCACGGCGTGGGAGCCGGCTACTACCTGTGGGTCAACGGCACGAGGGTGGGGTACAGCGAAGACTCCTATACCCCCGCTGAGTTCCGCATCACCCCCTACCTGAAGGAAGGCGAGAACAGCATGGCCCTGCAGGTCTATCGCTTCACGGGAGGCTCCTTCCTGGAATGCCAGGACTACTGGCGCCTGACCGGCATACAGCGCCACTGCCTTCTGTGGTCGGCTCCCAAGACCCAGATACGTGACTATTTCTTCACCACCGACCTCGATGATGACTATGTCAATGCCACTGCGCGCGTGGAAGTCACCGTGACAGGCGAGGACAAGGCGGGCATGACCGTAGAGGCCAGCGTGGCAGGATGTTCGGCGAGTGGCAGCATACCCTCCTCGGGACACACCACGCTCAGCCTGGAGGTGACGGCCCCCCGGCTGTGGAGTGCCGAGACCCCCAACCTATACGACCTCGTCGTCACCCTACGGGATGCCTCGGGTGAGGTGGTAGATGAGAGAAGGCAGGAGGTGGGATTCCGCGAGGTCGGCGTGCGCGATGACGGAGCCCTCCTCATCAACGGCCGCCGCATGGTGTTCCACGGTGTTGACCGTCACGACATCAGTCCCGTGCGCGGACGTGCCGTCAGTGATGAGGAGATGGAGCAGGACATCCTCTGCATGAAGCGCCTCAACATCAATGCCGTACGAACCAGCCACTATCCCAACGACCCCAGGTTCTATGAACTCTGTGACAAGTATGGCCTGTACGTCCTGGCCGAGGCCAACGTGGAATGCCATGCCAATACCGGCCTCTCCAGCGTGGAGCAGTTCCGCACGGCCATGAGCGAGCGCAACGCCAACCAGGTGCGCTGGCTGCGCAACTTCCCCTGCATCTTCTGCTGGTCGCTGGGCAACGAGTCCGGCGGCGGCAACAACTTCCAGACCGCACGCGACAGCATCCGTGCCCTCGACACCTCGCGCCTCATCCACTATGAGGGCAACAGCGACTATGGCGACGTGTCCAGCACCATGTATGCCAACCTGAGCCACATAGAGTGGATAGGCAGCAGCCGACAGGGACAGCATCGCCCCAAGCCCCATATCCACTGCGAGAACTCACACTCCATGGGCAACTCCATGGGTAACCAGCGCGAATACTTCGACCTCTATGAAAAGTATCCCTGCCTGACGGGTGAGTTCATCTGGGACTTCAAGGACCAGGGATTGCAGACGAAGACGGCCTCGGGCAAGACCTACTGGGCCTACGGAGGGGACTTCGGCGACAATCCCAATTCCGGCAACTTCTGCATCAACGGTGTGGTGCAGCCCGACCTCTCCTGGACGGCCAAGACCTACAACGTGAAGAAGATCTACCAGCCCGTGGAGTTCAAGTGCCAGGGACTGTCCGGCGATGACGGCCGCGAACTGCGTGTGCTCCTCAGGAACAAGCTCGATTTTCTTTCTACCGAGCACCTGCTGCTGAGCTACACCATCTACGAGGAGAGCAAGGCCGTGGCAGAGGGTACCTTCACTGAGGTCGTGGCCCCGGACGACAGCACCGTGGTGAGTCTCCCCCTCCCCGAGGGCATGGACCCCACAGCCGAATACTTCCTGCAGTGCAGCGCCACCCTCCGCGAAGCCACCTCATGGGCAGAGGCCGGCTATGAGGTGGCCTGCGAGAAACTCCAGTTCTCTGCCCCCAAGAAACCGCTCTACCAACCCGCTGCGGGAAAGCTCACGGCGAACGAGACCAGTACGGCCCTCAGCATCACGGGCGAGGCCTTCACGGCTGTCTTCAGCAAGTCGGCAGGCACGCTGAGCAGTTACAAGCGGGGGACGACGAGCCTCCTCAACAAGCCCCTCGCCCTCAACCTCTTCCGTTTGCCCACCGACAATGACGGACGCCAGACGGGGTCGTGGGACCAGATGGGAATCGTGAAAACCACAGTCCGCTGCCAGTCCCTGGACTTCCAACTGAGTGAAGACGGTTCCATGGTGGATGTCACCTGCCATGACCTCTACACCACGGGAGGCGGACAGCAATGGCAGGTGCAGCACCTCTTCAAGGTTTGTGCCGACGGTGCCATCCTGGGCCACACGCTGATGGTGCCTCCCACCGAGGGTGCCATCCTGCCGAGGATAGGACTGCGCACGGAAATGCCCAGCGACATGGAACAGCTCGCCTGGTTCGGACGTGGCCCGTGGGACAGCTACCGCGACCGCAAGGAGGGCAGTCTGACGGGTATCTACCAGAGTACCGTGAAGGCCCAGTACGAGAACTACATCATGCCGCAGGAACACGGCACGAAGCAGGACGTGCGCTGGATGGCGGTCACCAATGCCGAGGGTGTGGGCATGCTCTTCGTGGCTCCCGACCAGATGGCTGCCTCTGCCGTGCATTTCCGTACCGAGGACAACTACACCACGGGTAGCCACCGTGCCAAGCATCCCTACGAGTTCAAGTCCTGTACGTCCACCGTCGTGTCCCTCGATGCCCGCACCCGTGGTCTGGGCAATGCGAGCTGCGGACCCGAGGTGCTCGAAAAGTACGAACTGCGTGCCGCCAAGACCCTCTTCCGCTACCTGCTCCTTCCCCTTGACGGTTCGCAGCAGGTGGAGGGCGATACCGGGGCTACCCTCGACAACCTCTGCCGCCGGGCCCGCGTGTCCATGCCGGTATGCCAGCCAGTCAGTGCCCTCCAGGATGCCACCAGTGGCCTGATTACGCTCACCACGGCCACGCCAGGGGCGCAGATCTACTACAGCCTCGATGAAGGCCAGACGTATCTGCCCTATACCTCGCCCGTGGACATGGAGCAGGGGGGCGTGCTCATGGCCTACGCCACGACCGAGGGACTGAGCCAGAGCATGGTGTGCCGTTTCGAGTTTGGGGTCTTCGTCAACAGGGCTGCCTGGAAGGTGGTGAGCTTTGACAGTCAGCATTCGGGCAATGAGGCCTCCAAGGCCATCGACGGTGATCTTTCGACCTTCTGGCATACCGAATGGAACGGCACGCCTGCAGCCTATCCCCACCAGCTCGTCATCGACATGGGGGAGACCTATCGCGTGACGGGCTTTACTTACACGGGGCGTGGGGACGGCAACGAGAACGGCATGGTGGGCCAATATGAGTTCTACGTGAGTCCGAGTCCCTACATCTGGGGAACGCCTGCCGCCCGTGGCACCCTGAGCAAGACCGCTGCCACGCAGCAGGTCAACTTTGCCGAGGAGGTGGAGGGCCGCTACCTGATGTTCACGGCACGGAGTGAGGTCAACGGCAATGCCTATGCCTCGGCAGCCGACCTCAACATCCTCACCACAGGCCGTGTGGAGCAGCCAGCCGAGACTCCCTGCAAGCGCATCACCAGTCAGTCGTACCTCATCGAGGACGTGGCCTCGGGGCTCTATCTCAAGTACAACGCCACGCGCAAGCTCTATGAACTGGCTGAGCCCGACATGGACCAGATAGCCTCCTCCTTCCTCTTCCGTCCCACTGCCGTGACGGGTTACCGCAACTACTACACGCTGGTCAATTCCAACCTGGCCATGCAGAAGAGCAGCGACAACAGCTGGGACATCACGGCTGCCAGCAGCAAGCCCCGTGTGGATGCCTGGTTGCAGTTCGAGCAGGTGAACGGTGAGCGCGAGACCTATCTCCGCTGCGTGTGGGCAGGCAGTGACTATGTCAACCTCGACAGCCACACGCCCGGCTCCTTCATCTACAGCGACAAGAAGACTCCCAACCTCTTCCGGCTCCTCACAAAGAGTGAGGCTACCGACATACAGGGGGTCAGCTCTTTGCCCTCATCTTCTGTCACCTACTACAACCTCCAGGGCATTCGTACCCGCATCCCGCAGAAGGGTATCAACATCGTGAAGAAGACCGACGGCAATGGCCACGTGGTAATCAGCAAAGTGCTGAGGAAGAATTGATGGTGGGTTCTATAATCCCCACCGTCAAAAGTCTTAATAATTGATAATTGATAATTAGCTGTGCAGCGAAAGCTCTTTGAACTAATTATCAATTATCAATTAGTTCAAGGTGGGTTCTATAAATTCCCACCTCAATAACCTACTTTCAAAGAAACATCCTGATGACCCAGTCCTTCCACTTGGCGTAGGGCTGGTAGCGGAGGGGGAGGTCCAGCCACTTGAACTTCTTCACCACACTCTTGCTGTGCGTGAAGGTCAGGAAACTGTCCTTGCCATGATAACCGCCCATGCCGCTCTGACCCACACCGCCGAAGGGCATGGAGGAGGAGGCGATGTGCATGATGGTGTCGTTGATGCAGCCACCGCCGAACTGAAGTCCCTGCATGAAACGG
>CALZGT010000114.1 GCA_945787235.1 uncultured Prevotellaceae bacterium | reverse complement strand
ACGCATCGAGCGGGTAGATCGTGGCGACCTCAACGCCACCTTCATTCCCAAGGGCTTGTGGATGATGGGGGCTACCGTCAACTATCGTTCGTGGGAGAATGAAAACCAGAACCTCCTGGTGCTCAAGGATCTCAATATGGATGGACATACTTTCAGCGTGTCACCAGCCTTCGGTTATTTCGTCAAGAACAACGTGGCCATCGGTCTGCGTTATAACTACAGCCGCAACTATTTCTATCTGGGCAACATGGACCTGAACCTCGGCGAGGATTTCAACATCAGCCTTGATGACCTCTACTACCTGGAGCACAAGCACCAGGGTAGTTTCTTCGTCCGCACCTACATGCCCATCTTCGGCAGCAAGGTGATGGGATTCTTCAGCGAGCTGCGTGCCACCTACGCCCGTACCAACGGCAAGAACAGCACTGGACGGCGCGATGAGGACCTGGGCATCAACACGCTCGACGGTACCTACGAGAACGTCAACATGGTGCAGTTGGGGTTCACCCCGGGTCTCTGCTGCTTCGTCACGGACTTTGCTGCGGTGGAGTGTTCCATCGGCGTGCTGGGTATCGACTACAAGTGGAGTAAATACAAGAACCTGCATCCTGACATGCCGGAATACGAATACGGCAAGAGCCGCAGTGGCGGTGCCAACTTTAAGTTCAACATGTTCAGTATCAACATCGGAATGACCTTCTATCTATGATCTTGGTTAGAAAGATACTTTCATACATCACAGTCCTTATGGCTGCTCTCATGCTGTTTTCTGCATGCGCCATCAAGGATGACCTTCCCTACCCCATAGCGAAGGCAGAGATTGTTGATATCGTGCTGGACGGACAGTGTGATGAGAAGGGACTGGACTTTGCTCCGGCCGTCATCGACAAGGACAACCGCACTGTAGATATCTACGTCGATGACCGCGTGGATGTGAAGGCATTGTATCTCAAGAAACTTGAAGTGAGTCTTAACGCACGTATCACCATCGAGGGTACGGATGTGGAAATCGACCCTGAGAGCGGACTGATGCCCACCCTGGACTGTAGCCAGACCGTGACACTCAAACTCTCTACTTATCAGGACTACGAATGGAAGATACGTGTGCATCAGGTCATCCTGCGCGAAGTGGAGGTAGAGAACCAGGTGGGTGAACCTTCCATCGACATCGTCAACCGCAGTGTCATTCTCTATGTATCTCCTACACAGCGGCTTTCAGAGGTAAAGGTTAAGAAGCTTCAGTTGGGTGGCCAGCACGGCACCACGTCACCTTCCGTGGAGGGACAGGTGCTCGACTTTTCTTTCCGTCGCGAATTCACGGTACACTATGCCTACAGCAACACCCCCGACACCTGGCACGTCTATATCTATAACGCTGAGCAGAACATCAGCACCACGGCCAGCGTCTTCCCCCACAGCACCAGGGCCTACATACAGGGCAGCATGCAGAATGGCAGTACGCCCGTAGTAGAGTACCGCACCCAGGGCGGTGAGGAATGGCAGACATTGGCCGCCGACAAGGTAAAGGCATCGAATACATCCTTTGCGGCCACGCTAGACGGACTCACACCGGGTACAGCCTACGAATGTCGCGTACAGGCAGGTGGCTCCGCCTCCGACGTGCAGTCGTTCACCACGGCACCAGCCCAGCAGCTCCAGTACGCAGGCTTCGACGAATGGCATACGGTGGGAGAAGGACGACAGGCACTCTACAACCCCTGGCCGGCAGGAGCCGAGTGCTACTGGGACACGGGCAACAAGGGAGCCACTACGGTGGGGGCGAGCAACAGCACCTACCTCTCAGAGGGGGGGCGCACCTTTGCCAACCTGCAGTCCAAGTTCATCGTCATCAAGTTTGCCGCTGGCAACATCTTCACGGGACAGTACCTGAAGACGGATGGCACGAATGGAGTCCTCAGTTTCGGAAGACCCTTCCAGAGTTTCCCCACGCACCTGCAGTTTGACTACAAGTACCAGACTTCGACCATCAACCGAGGCGGGGGGAAGTGGGACGAGAACTACAGCCGCTACATCAGCCGCGAGACCTACGACGGACTGAAGGGCCAGCCCGACACCTGCCAGGTCTTCGTAGCTCTCATTGGCGATGCAGACGAGGAAGAATTCCAGGGACAGACCTATCCCTTCATCGTCCGCACGCGTCCCAGCGAACTGAAACTCTTCAGTCCCAAGAGCGACAATGTCATCGCCTACGGACAGATGTCCAAGGGCAACTCTGTCAGCGAATGGACGACGGAAACCATCCAGCTCAACTACCGCTATACGGACCGCACGCCGAAGTACATCATCGTGGTGGCCTGCAGCAGCAAGTTCGGCGACTATTTCATCGGTGGTGATGAGTCGCTCATGCAGCTGGACAACATGAAACTGCTTTATCAATAACAACCCTACATAGTAAACATGATGACAGTCCCTTCGGAAGACTGATTTCAGACTTACATCTATGAAAAGACAACTCATACACTACCTGCTCGCGGCCATGACCGGCCTGGCGTTCACCGCCTGCCAGTCAGAACTCGATGTGCCCGTCACAAAGGGTAGTCTGCAGATTGAACTCGAAAACATATCGCCACTGCTCACCACGCGCAGTACGCCCTCCGAATTAGGAATACCCGAGGCTTCCCGCTTTCAGGTCAAGCTGACCAATGCCGAGGGTACCGTGGTATATCACAAGGACTATACGGCAGAACGCATTCCCCTGGTCACCGGTACCTACACCGTAGAGGCAAGCTTTGGCGACAATCCCGTACTGGGCATGGATGCCCCCTACTACTTGGGTACGGCGCAGGTGGAAATCATGCAGGACGCAGTGACGGAAGCCTCAATCACATGCCGCGTGGCCAATGCACTCCTCTCGGCACGCTTTGGCCGTACGGAGGAGGAACGTGCCCGCTTTGACAAGTTCTACAGCAGATATGGCATTCGCGTGCTGGCGGCTGGCCGATCAGCAGAAATCACGAACATGTCAGAAGCCATGAGCATCTATTTCCGTGCAGGCACCAGTATCGCACTGGAGTTCTACGGTACGCTCTCAGCCGACGGACGTGAGGTGAGTATGACGCTCAACACCAATGAGACCACCCTTCCTTCGGTATTCCAGGCGGCTGACCATGCCATCATCACGCTCACGCTCCCTGACCCGGAGAGTGCCACGGTGGTGGATATTACCAAGGTAGAGATGGAGGAGGCCACCATGGAGGAGACCATACCGCTCTCGTGGCTGCCTGTGCCACAGGTACTGCCTGCCCATCACTATGATGCCGACGGCAACCTGGAGGGTACGGACCTGACCTTTACCAACAGTTATCCGGGCATGACATGGAAGGCCATCGTAAGCGAACCTACGGGCACCACCTTCCGTACCATACAGGGCAGTGGTGAACTGGTATCCTCCTTTGCCGACAATGCTGACGGTTGGGTGTATCTGCCCGCACGGGAATATACGGCCACGTTCTACCTTATCAATGGGGATAAGGAGATGAAGACGGGAACCCGTACCTTCACGGTAGGGAATCCCGACCTCAGGGTCAACACCTCGGCCTATACGTCCTACTCCCGCTATCTGGCGGGCGATGTCACGGGGGCGAACGCCTGCGATGCCTATACGGTCTATGCCCCCCTGGTGAGTTTCAACATAGCTCCTTCGCTCTGGAACAACACCAAATACACAAAGAACCTCGCTGTCTCGCTGGGTGCCACCCCACTGGAGGGTGCCACGGTGACCACGGGCCAGGAGGGAATGCTTTTCTCCTTTGCCGACCAGACAGGACTGAACCCACAGTTCGATGCCTACACGCTGTCTGCCAGCCTGACGTTTGACAAGGTCGGTGCCAACAGCCAGAACGAGATGTTCATCACGGGGTTGCCTGCCAGCTGGACTCCACCCACGGAAGGAGACTGGTCGGTACAGGGTACGCATGACTGGAACGGAAACCACAACAACAAGCCCTGCGTACGTCTGGGACAGAACTCCACATCGCAACCGCAGTACATCCTTTGTCAGAGGTTTGCCGTGCCTGCAGGAGTGAAAATCAAGGCTCCCTACGATGTCATGATGCATGGAGCCTACATATCCACAACGCTAACGTTGAGTTTCGGCAGCACGAACTATTTCCAACAGAAATCATCCTCTGGCGCTTTCAACAGCCAGGATCATGATTACACGGATACAGCCTACTTTACCACAGGTACCGAGGTCAGCAAAGCTATGGCCCACAACAGCTACGGCTCTGGCCAGACCTGCTCACGCATATATTCACTCTCTTACTACTACAGCGAATGAAAAGTGTCACACCTTATATATATATATTAGCAGCCTGTCTGGCCAGCTCCTGTTCGCAGGAAGAAATGGTACCCGCGGCCGAAAGCACGGGAACGCTGGTGCTCCAGGTCAGCACAGGTTCTCTGCCCCAGGTAAGCACCCGTGCCGTGGATGCCGACCTTACCGTGGAGCTGCGCAATGCGGATGGTTCTCTCTATAAGAAATACCTGCCGGGACTGACACCGGACAAGATCCTGCTCGTGGCCGGCAAGGCCTATACGGTAAGGGCTTATACCGACAACCAGTCTGACTGGCAGTCAGAGAACAGCGGCAAGGGGGCGGCCTGCTTCTTCGGGGAGACCACTGTACAGGTGGCTGAGGACGAAACGGTGTATTGCACCTACCAGGTGCCCATGACCAACTATGCTGTCACGCTGACTCTCCCCGACCTCTTCGACCAGCTCTTCAAGAGTTACTCGTTCGTCCTCACTTCCTCGGGACGTACCGATGTGGTGCTCCGCGAGGGGGAGAAGGCGTATTTCGAGGCTGGCACAGGTTTTACCTACAAGCTCACTGCCACCAACAACGACAACAAGACCTCCAGCCACTCTGCCATCGGTTTTCCTGATACGGAGGCCGGCAAACTCTATAACATCAAGTACATCTATGGTTCTGACCTCAACCAGGGGGGCATAGACATAGAAATAACAGACAACGAAGAACATGAAGATGTCGATATCAACTTGTAAGCACACACTGCACCGGGGACTGCGTCTCACCCTCGCTCTCGCCTTGCTGCTCGCAGCCTGTACCACCCAGGACTGGCCTTATTCGCTGCACAGGGAAGGCGTGGGGAGCATTGCCGTGACACTGGAGGGTTCGCAGACACGCGCCACAACCTCCGTCATCACCAAGGAGGAGGCAGACCTTTTCCTCGTCACGCTCTACAAGGGCGAGGATCTCATCGCGCAGCAGACCATGCTGGGGCACCTCGGCTCGCTGACCTTTCCCGCTGGCTATGGCTACAGTCTCTTTGTGGAGAGCATCACGGAACAGGATGCCCTGACCCTCAATGAGGGATGGGGAGCCAAGCGTTATACAGGACAGTCCAAGTCCTTCGGTATTCATGCCGGACAGACGACCAAGGTGGCCGTAGGATGCAGTGTAGCCAATGCGGCCGTGGCGGTCAACATAGACAGCAGTGCGGCGGGTTGTGTGGTGACCTTGAAGACCTCGGACGGCCGAACACTCACCACTACGGAAAGCCGGGTGGCATACGTCAACGTCACTCCCGAAGAGAAACCTGATGTCACCATCACCATCGAGAAGGACGGAGAAGTGGTAAAGGAGACGACACTTGAAAACCTGGAAGCCTCGCAAGTCAAGGACATCAACATCAAGGAGAACACAGAAGGTACACTGGGTCTCCAAGTCACCTACGACGACAGTTTCGAGACCGTACAGACAGAGATTTCTATAGAAACAGAATAAACAAACAAAATTATCTTATAGCATTATGAAGAAGATTATTCTTTCTGCATGCGCTCTCAGCGCAATGTTCCTCACCTCCTGCAGCAATGAGGTGGACATGTTCGAAACCATCGGTACGCCGAAGGGAACCCTCAATGTGGACTGTATCTATGACACAGAGATGACACGTGCTACCGCTGGAGAAAACTGGATTATCAAGGCCGACGACAATACACGGCTTCAGCAGGGTAACAACTCCATTAAAGCGGGCACCTACACCGTGACGGCATCCAACTATGATGATCTGCCTACAGCTCTCAAAGCCAATGATAATTGGGGCGATGCCTTCTACTCTGGATCACAATCTGGTGTAGTGGTCACCAAAGGAAATAGCACGCCTGTATCCATCGATTGTGGCAGAGCAAAGAATGCACGTCTGAAGGCAGAGTTCAAGAATCTTATTTCCAAATTCACAAACGTGGCACTTGTTGCAGACGTTACCACAACAAATCCTACCCACGAAGGTCGCAATCTGATGTTCACCCAAGAAAACGCTTTAACCAAACTTGCTTATTTTAACGCAGGTAGCACCATCCCCTGCAAGTTGTCATACAATTACAATGATACACCCACAGAAAAGACCATTAACTTCACACTCTCAGGTGCTGCCACAGAGAATGTCATTACCGTGAATACCAATGAAAATGGTACCATCACCATCAGCCTCACTAACATCACGTACGAAGAAGAATTTGGAACAGGCAACAGCGAAGAAATCACCATCGATGCGGCTACAGGTACTGTGCTAGAGTCATCTCCTGCTGAATAACCTCATTCATTCCAGCGAATAATCTCTTTTGAGCCAAGGGTTTATCCCTTTGGCTCAAAAGTAGTACTTAAAAACCACTAACAAATGAAGCAACTCACATCCACACTCATTGTCACCTGTCTTTCATGGGTTTTCTTCTCATGCCAGAGTGAGAAGTTATCCCCAGATACGTCATACGCCAAAGGACGCATCCTCTTCAGTATGCCCACGGCAGAACCGTTCATCGAGGACGGTACGCGAGCCATTCAGACACTGGCAGACACCACGGGTTATACCTTTACCTTGTCGGGTACTGACACGGAAGGTAAAACCATCAACAGGGTCATCACCTTTAAGGATAACAGTTGCATCATTCCGGCCGGAAAATATACCCTTACTGCAGACAACATGACAGCGGCCGTATATGACCTCGGCGCACCCTACTACCACGGTACATCAGCTTCCTTCAGCCTTGAAGCTGGAAGCACGGTGCCCGTACCGACCATCGAAATGGGCAAACCCAAGAACACACGCATAGACCTCACCCTGGGCGAGTCGTTCACAGACCTCTATGACCTCCAGAGCCTGACCCTCAGCGACGGCTCACATACCATCAGCCTGGATTCCATCAACCTTAAAGGCTTCATGATGGTACCCGAGAACGAACCCCTCACCTACACCATCAAGGCCACGGCCAAGAGTGGCAGCCATGTCACAGACCTTCCGGCAGAAGGGCTGACAAAAACCCTCACCGTCAAAGCGGGTTACGCCTACCCCATCCACCTCACGGCACAGGCCATCAAGGACATGATGATTGGGATAGGCAATGGCTCGCACAATGGGGAATTTGATGCTCCGGCAGAGAAATTCCCAGAGAATCTAGAAAAACTAGATAAACTAGAATGACTAGAATGACTAGAACCACTAGAATAACTAGAATGACTAGAACTACTAGAACCACTAGAACCACCAGAACCACTAGAACCACTAGAACCACTGGAACCACCAGAACCACTAGATAAACTAGTCCCCTCAATCACCCCCATTCCTCAACCCCAAAACCTCCCTCATATGACCCCTCCAACCCCTCCCACGTCCTCCTCCGGTGACAAGGAACATTTCCTTCGCAAGCAGACCAACTGGAACTCCCTCTCCTTCTACAAGAAGTCGG
>CALZGT010000113.1 GCA_945787235.1 uncultured Prevotellaceae bacterium | reverse complement strand
TGATTTCATAAGTGTCGTGAACATGGAGGACTTGTTCGCGGAATAAATAATTTTCACCTTACCTGTCATCAAAACAAACTCAGCTCTCACCAACAATTATGGGGAGAGCTGAGATTTTTGAATACAGGGGCGTTCTATAAATTAAGAAAGATTATAACTAAATCAATAGCTAAATGACGAGCCACCCATAAACTCACGCAGCAGACTGGTGCGCGGCACCTCACTGGCCGGTATGGGACGGAAGTAACGCAGGAACTTGCGCAGACGGCTGGCTTCGCTGTATTCCGTGGCCCGCTCACTGACCATCTCAAGGATGGGCATGAGTTCGGTGCGGAGGACACCCAACTCGAAGAGCAGGGCACTGTTGAAGGTGGCATCGGCATTTTCCTGGTAGGGATTGATCCACTTGTCCTCGCCCGCTGACACGCTGGGGCAGCGGCGGATGGTTTCCAGGGCACTGTAACCACGGTACTTGAAGTCACGCAGGATGCGGCGCAACAGACGGATATCGACCGTAGGCACATAGTTGTGGTCATCGAGTGCCACCGTGGTGCAGGCTGAGACATAGATGCGGTACTTGTCCTCCTCGGGAATCTGCTGCGAGAAGAGGGGATTGAGGGCATGGTTGCCCTCCAGGATGATGACGTCGTTTTCCCCGATGCGCAGGCGGCGACCCTCAAAGACCCTCTTGCCCGTGGGGAAGTCATAGCGTGGGAGTTCCACCTCCTCCCCCCGGAGAAGCTGCTGCATCTGTTGCTGGAAGAATGCCGTATCGACAGCCTCTATGCACTCGAAGTCATACTCACCATTGGCATCGCGCGGCGTATCGACACGGTTCACAAAATAGTCGTCGGTGCAGAGCGTATGTGGACGCAGTCCGCAGGCCATCATGAGGATGGAGAGACGCTTGCTGGTGGTCGTCTTGCCACTGCTGCTGGGACCGGCCAGGAGCACCAGACGTGAACGCCGCTCCACTATCTCGTCGGCTATGGCAGCCAGCTTCTTCTCCTGCAGGGCCTCGCTCACGTTGATGATGTCAGTGGCATGACCCTGGCGCACGGCAGCATTGAGTTCGCCCACGGTACGCACACCGAGGATGCCCTGCCAACGGTGATATTCGCGTATCACGTCGAGCATCTTCTGTTCGGGCTTCAGGGGTGCAAGCATCTCAGGATGCCTGAGGTCGGGGGTACGCAGCAAGATGCCCTCGCCCATAGGCATGAGGGCAAAGATGCCGATATGTCCCGTAGAACTGAGCAGACAACTGTAGAAATAGTCTATCGTCTCGCCCAGACGGTAATAATAGGCATAGAGGTCGCCCTGTTCCTCCAGCAGGAGGGCCTTGCTCTCCATGCCCCGGGCACGGAACATGGCAATGGCCTCCTCGATGGGGCACTGCACGCGGTGTATGTTCATGTCGGCCCTGACAATCTCGTGCATACGTGTCTCCAGGCCCTGTATGTCGTCCACCGTGAGTGTCCGTCCGATGTGCAGTTCGCAGTAGTGACCGCCACTCAGGGGAGCTCCTATGATGAGTCGTCCGCCGGGGAAGAGGTCCTCCACGGCCTTGGACAGGACAAGGAAGAGGGTACGTTCATAGACGCGCATTCCCGAGGGTGAGGTGAGATCGAGAAACTCCACGTCCTTGTTGTTATAGAACCGGTACTTGAGTCCCTGTACCTTGTTGTTTACACGCGCACTCACGGGTCCGTACTTCATCTTCAGTCCAGACCTTTCATATACCTCCATGAGCGTAGCCCCCATGGGAGCCTCAATGAGTTGTCCCGTGTTACGGAGACGAATACAGATGTTGTTCGAGTTCATAGTTCCTTCGAGTTCATAGTTGAGAGGTTATGGTTATGGGTTATGGGTTATAGGTTATCGAAAGGGTTAGAGTGCATGTCCTGTTGTCTTCGGGTTATGGTTTTTGGGGTTATGGGTTATGGGTTATAGGTTATCGAAAGGGTTAGAGTGCATGTCCTGTTGTCTTCGGGTTATGGTTCTCATCCACTATTGAGCAGCCATGAACTATAACCTCAAAAGCCATAACCCCTTCGATAACCTATAACCTATAACCTCTCAACTTTTCGATAACCTATAACCCATAACCTCTCAACTACTTATTCAGCGTCCACGTCTGTCCGTCCTTGGTGTCCTTGACCTCAAAGCCAAGGGCAGCCAGGTCATCACGTATCTTGTCGGAGAGAGCCCAGTTCTTTTCCGCCTTGGCCTGCTGACGTTGCTCCAGCACCATGTTCACCACGGCACCGAAAGCGGCCTCACGCTCCTTGTTGCTGGCACCCGTATCGACGGTGAGACCCAATATGTCGAAGGCAAAGGTGTGGAAGACCTGGATAAGTGCCTGAGCCACCTCGGCGGTGATGCTTGCCTTCTTGTCGAGCAAGGTATTCACCACACGGCAGGCATCGAAGAGATGGCTGATGACCATGGGAGAAGCCAGGTCGTCGTTCATGGCATCGTAGCACTTCTGGCGCAATTCCTCCACATACTTCATCTCCACCTGGGGCTGCCCCTTCACCTTCTGACCCTCGGCAAGACGCTGCAAGGCCTTCCATGCATCCATGAGACGCTGTAATCCCTTCTCGGCACTCTGCAGGGCTTCGTTGCTGAAATCCACCGTGCTGCGGTAATGAGCCTGGAGGATGAAGAAACGGATGGTCATGGGCGAATAGCCACGTTCCAGACGCTCGTGCTCTCCGGCGAAGAACTGGGGTAGGGTGATGAAGTTGTTGTACGACTTACCCATCTTCTTTCCATCGATGGTAATCATGTTGTTGTGCATCCAGTAATGCACCATCTGGTCGCCCTGGCTCGCCACGGCCTGGGCTATCTCACACTCGTGATGAGGGAAGACAAGGTCGAGACCACCTCCATGGATGTCGAAATGCTCACCCAGGTATTTCCTGCCCATGGCCGTACACTCGCAGTGCCAGCCCGGGAAACCGTCGCTCCACTTGGAAGGCCAGCGCATGATATGCTCGGGCTGTGCCTTCTTCCACAGGGCAAAGTCAGCCTGGTTGCGCTTCTCGCCCACGCCGGCCAGTTCTCGGCTGGCATCCTTGATGTTGTCTAGCGTACGGCCGGACAGTATGCCGTAGCGGTGGTCCTTGTCATACTTCTCCACGTCGAAATAGACCGAACCGTTGGACTCGTAGGCATAGCCGTGGTCCATGATTTCCTGCACCAGCTGCTGCTGCTCCATGATATGGCCGCTGGCATGGGGTTCGATGCTGGGAGGAAGGCATCCCAGGGCTGCCATGGCATCGTGGAAGCGGTTGGTATAGTACTGTGCCACCTCCATGGGTTCTATCTGTTCCAGGCGTGCCTTCTTGGCTATCTTGTCCTCACCCTCGTCGGCATCGTGCTCCAGGTGACCCACGTCGGTGATGTTACGCACATAGCGCACCTTGTAGCCCAGATGAAGGAGATAGCGGAAGAGGAGGTCGAAGGTGATGGCAGGACGGGCATGACCCAGGTGGGCATCACCATATACCGTAGGACCGCAGACATACATGCCTACACGGCCCTCCACCAGCGGACGGAAGAGTTCCTTCTGTCGGCTCAGTGTATTGTAGATAAACAAGGACTGTTCCATAGCTTTTTTGATTTTAGAATTTAAATTTTGAACGCAAAGGTACAAATAAATAATTGATAAATGACAAGGGAAGAAAGATAAATCGTGAAAAAAAAGGCAAAATGTTTGATACTTACTGACTTTTCACTTATCTTTGTGCATTCATTCAATACGATACTACCGTGAAAAGAAGACTATTCCTATCCATCGCACTCCTCACCACCCTGAGTCTGAGTGCACAGCAACCCAGTATCTCACCTCTTCCCCAACAGGCCGAATGGGGCAGCGAGGCTTTCCCCTCCTCCGTCAGCTACGTTCTGTCAGGAGATGCCCAGGCAGACAAGGATGCCGTGGCCCTGCTGAAGGAACACCTCAACGTTCGGCAGGGCAAAGGAGCCATACGCCTGACCCTCGGAGAGGCTGGCGACAAGGCCGTGGCCAAGTACAGGAAGCTCATCCCCGAAAAGCCCGAAGGCTACTACCTCAAGGTCACTCCCGCGGAGGTAATCATCGCCGGACGGGACGAGAGCGGCACCTACTACGGCGTGCAGACTTACCTGCAGATAGCCGCACAGAAGCAGGTGATGCAGGTGGAGATGAAGGACTGGCCCAGCGTGGAATGCCGAGGCGTGATAGAGGGTTTCTACGGCAACCCCTGGAGCCATGAGGACCGTCTGCGTCAGTTTGACTTCTATGGCAAGCAGAAGATGAACATCTACGTGTATGGTCCCAAGGATGACCCCTACCACCGTGCTCACTGGCGCGACCCCTATCCCGAAGCAGAGGCCAGAAAACTACAGGAACTGGTGGAAACGGCTCACCGTAACAAGGTGCAGTTCGTATGGGCCATACACCCAGGTGGCGACATACGCTGGAATCTGCAGGATTCCATGGCCGTGGTCAACAAGCTGGAGAAGATGTACACGCTGGGCATCCGCACCTTTGCGGTCTTCTTCGATGACATCTGGGGAGAGGGTGCCAAGGGCGACAAGCAGGCAGGACTGCTCAACTACGTGACGGACCAGTTCGTACGCCGCCACAAGGACGTGCAGCCGCTCATCATGTGTCCCACAGAATACAACAAGGGCTGGGCCGGCAAGGAGTATCTGCCTACCCTGGGCACGAAGATGTACCCTGAGGTACGCATCATGTGGACGGGCAACAGCGTGGTGGATATGATTGAGGAAAACGACATGCAGTGGATCAATGACCAGATAAAGCGCAAGGCATTCATCTGGCTCAACTATCCCGTCAACGACTACTGCCAGAGCCGGCTTCTCATGGGCAAGACCTACGGCAATGGTCTCAACATCAACGATATGGTGAGCGGATTCTGCTCCAACCCCATGGAATATGCCGAGGCTTCCAAGGTGAGTCTCTACAGCATTGCTGACTATACGTGGAACATGCCTAAGTATGATGCTGCCAAGAGCTGGCGGAGGGCCATGGACTACCTCATGCCCACCTGCAAGGAGGCTTTCCGCTTCTTCTGCCAGAACAACGTAGATTTGGGCAAGACGGGACACGGACTGCGTCGAGAAGGAGAGAGTCCGCAGTTCCTCAAGTCGGGACATTCTCCCCTCATGGATTTCACCAGACTCTGTACGGCAGCCGATGCCCTCCTGGCCGACAGTGTGAACCAACCCGAGATGCTACGTGAGATAGGCCCCTGGGTGCAGAGCATGGGGCTCCTGGGACAGCGTGGCGTACAGGTGGTGATGATGCAGGATGCCCTGGAGAGGAAGGACTCGGTGGAGTTCATCGGTCACTACCGTGCACAGGCGGCCATTGAGCAGAAGATAAAGGCCATCACGAGCCGTGACTATGAGGGGAGCATCGTGAAGGCCAAACCCGTGGTGAGCGGCGATGTCATCACGCCTTGGGTGAACGAGAACTGTGCCCGACTGGTGAAGGCTTACAAGAAGGAGTTTACCTACGCACTGGATGCCTTCCCCGTACAGAGCATCGAGGACGGAGAGTATTTCATCAAGGTAAACGGAGAATATCTCACCGATGCACAGGCGGCAGCCGACAGGGTAGGGGACTATCCCGTGTTCCAGGCTGAGCGGGATGTCATAAACCCGCAGCGGCAGCAGTGGGTCATCGAGCAGGATCCCAAGACGGGACGCTACAAGATTACCAACAAGCAGGACGGACGATACGTCAACGAGATGGGTACTTTCTGGCACAACAAGGACCTCAATCCCTACGATGCTGACTGGCATACCTTCGTGCTTACGCGCAAGGACGGCAAGTGGAGCATACAGAATGCAGGAAGTGCCGGCAAGAAGTATTGGAACCGCTCAGGAAACCGGCTGGGCAACAGTGACAATGAGGAATATATCTTTGAAATAAGCAAATAAACATTCTATATCTTATAAATAAAAAATGAAAAAGCATTTTCTGGCACTGACTGCCATATCTCTCTTACTGCCCTGGGGAGGGCAGGGGCTTCATGCCCAGTCCAACCTGAGTCCCGAAGTGCTGCGCTCCCTGGAGGAGGCACAGACGCACACGGCCTCCGACCGTGCCCTGCGCAATGCCATCAGCAGCAACAGTATCAACAAGATGGCTCTCGACCTGCAGCACGCCAGTGCGGCTACGGACACTTATTTCAGTCTCGAAACCAAGAACTCGGGCATCAGCGATCAGCAGAGCAGCGGTCGCTGCTGGCTCTTCACGGGACTTAACGTGCTGCGTCACCAGGCCATGAAGAAACTGGGTACCACCAACTTCTTCTTCAGCCAGATATATTGTTTCTTCTACGACCAGCTGGAGAAGAGTAACCTCTTCCTGCAGGGCATTATCGACACCAGACGGCTCAGCATAGATGACCGTCAGGTGATGTGGCTCTTCGAGAATCCGCTCTCCGATGGTGGCACCTATACGGGTGTGGCCGACCTGGTGAGCAAGTATGGCGTGGTGCCGCAGGAGGTGATGGCCGAGACATACGTGTCGAACAGTACAAGCGAATTCAACAGTCACCTGAAGCGTAAACTGCGCGAGTATGGCATTCTGCTGCGCGAAAAGGCGGACAAGGGAGCTGGCGTCAAGGAACTGGAGGCAGAGAAGGTGGAGATGATGAAGACCGTCTATCGCATGCTTACCCTGGCCTACGGCGAACCGGTGAAGTCCTTCACCTGGGCACCCAAGGATGCCAACGGCAAGGCCATGGCCGAAGCCAAGACCTATACTCCGCTGGAGTTCTACAAGATGGTGAGCGACGGTACGGACCTCAATGCGGACTATGTGATGCTGATGAACGACCCTTCGCGTCCCTACAACAAGGTCTATGAGATAGCATACGACCGCCACGTCTATGACGGTCACAACTGGCTCTATCTCAACCTCGACATCGAGGAGATAAAGCCGCTGTGCATTGCCTCCATACGTGACAGCGTGCAGATGTATTTCTCCTGCGACGTGGGCAAGCAGATGAACCGTGCCAACGGACTGCTTGACATCAAGAACTATGACTACGGCAGTCTCTTCGGCACTACCTTCGGCATGAACAAGAAGCAGCGCATACAGAGCCGTGACAGTGGTTCGAGTCATGCCATGACACTCATGGCGGTAGATTTGGATGCCAACGAGCGTCCCACCAAATGGAAGGTGGAGAACAGTTGGGGAGCCTCACACGGATTTGCCGGACACCTCATCATGACGGATGAGTGGTTCAACGAGTATATGTTCCGCGTGGTGGTACACAAGAAGTATCTCAACGAGGCACAGCAGAAACTCCTGAAGCAGAAACCCATCCAACTGCCTGCCTGGGATCCCATGTTCATGGAGGAGTGAGACGAGTTCAATTCAGTTCATAGTGCATAGTTATTCGACCTTCGTCTCATCAAGCTTCGCAAGTCATAGTTGAGAGGTCATATCGACATAGTTGGGCAGAAGGCTCTCCATCAGTCCTACACGTATCTCCCTGTTGGGAATGTCGAGGGTGTAAAGGTCGGATATCCTGTCATAGTCCTTGATGGTGATATAGCCGCCCTGATAGAGCAGGGGAGTGATGGATTTCATGCTCTCCGTGGGGGCATCGAAGGCAGAGGCCATGACCTCAATACGGGAGAGGTCGGTGGGGGAAGTGTTGAACTTCCTCATCATCTCTATAAGGAAGGTCGGCGTGCCGCTCTCGAACCAGTAACTCCTGAGGGCTCTGTCCTGAAGGGCATTGAGGAGGCTGAAGGGGTTGAAGATGTCGGGCGAGGGCCATGTGAAGTGATAGC
>CALZGT010000112.1 GCA_945787235.1 uncultured Prevotellaceae bacterium | reverse complement strand
AATAGAGGACGAAGAGGACTTGTGAGGCTTTAGGAACTTATCACCACACGGAGTTAAAATATATAATGTACCAAATAGGCTGTCATGAATGATGGACCGAGCAGGTTGTCGCATGCGTGTCCTGGTTTCAGGCAAATCAAGGTCAGTGCGTATCTTGGGAAGATATTCGGGGCAAATCTACGACTTTTGCAAGAAATAAACAAATAAAATGCCACAAATTTGTAACATTTCCGCACTTATTGCGCAAAAACGAACAAAACGTGGGACATATTGACAAATAAAGCCTCCACCTGCCCCTCAAAAGAAACGGTGCAGGGACCTTTGCCATTATGACAAAAGTCCCTGCACCGTCCCCACATGGGTGGGAGAGAGTTCAATCCTCCCCCCTGTTCTTGGCACGCTTGCGCTCCAGGTGGTCGAGAATGACCTTGCGCATTCTCATGGACGAAGGCGTGACCTCTACGTACTCATCCTCCTTGATGTACTCCAGTGCTTCCTCGAGCGAGAACTGAATGGGAGGAATGATGCGCGCCTTCTCGTCGGTACCGCTGGCCCTCACGTTGGTAAGCTGCTTGGCCTTGCAGACATTGATGACAAGGTCATTGTCATGCACATGCTCACCCACCACCTGTCCGGCATAGACCTGTTCCTGCGGGTTGATGAAGAACTTGCCACGGTCCTGAAGATGGTCGATGGCGTAGGCATAGGCATTGCCGCTCTCCAGGGCAATCATGGATCCGTTGACCCTGCGCTCAATCTCCCCCTTGTAGGGCTGGTACTCCTTGAAGCGGTGTGCTATGATGGCCTCTCCCTGGCTGGCCGTAAGCATGTTGGTACGCAGTCCGATGATGCCTCGGCTGGGTATGTTGAACTCGATGTTCACACGTTCGCCCTGAGCCTCCATGCTGGTCATCTCGCCCTTGCGGCGCGTCACCATGTCAATCATCTTGGAGGCAAACTCCTCAGGCACGTTGATGGTCATCTCCTCGATGGGTTCGCACTTCATGCCGTTTATCTCCTTGTAGATGACCTGCGGCTGTCCCACCTGCAGCTCATATCCCTCACGCCTCATGGTCTCGATGAGGACAGAGAGGTGCAGCACACCACGTCCGCTCACTATCCAGCGGTCGGTACATCCCTCCACCTCGCTGACCCTCAGGGCCAGGTTCTTCTCCAGTTCCTTCTCCAGTCGGTCATTGATGTGACGGCTGGTACAGAACTTACCCTCCTTGCCGAAGAAGGGCGAATCGTTGATGGTGAAGAGCATGGACATGGTAGGTTCGTCGATGCTGATAGGAGGCAGGGCCTCGGGATTCTCGTAGTCACAGATGGTGTCGCCAATCTCGAACTTCTCCAGTCCCACAATAGCACAGATGTCGCCCGATGACACCTCCTCGGCAGCCTGCTGGCCCATGCCGCTGAAGGTACGCAGTTCTTTGATCTTGGTCTTTTCCATGGAACCGTCGCGGTGGGCTATGGTGATGTTCTGTCCCGCCCGGATGGTACCACGGTGTACGCGTCCCACGGCAATGCGTCCCGTGTAGTTGGAATAGTCCAGCGAGGTGATGAGCATCTGGGGCGTTCCCTCCAGCTGTTCGGGTGCGGGGATGAAGTCCAGGATGCTGTCCAGGAGATAGGTGATATCCTGCGTGGGCTTAGCCCAGTCCTCGCCCATCCATCCCTGCTTGGCAGAACCATAGATGACGGGGAAGTCCAGCTGTTCCTCTGTAGCATCGAGGTCACACATGAGGTCGAAGACCATCTCGTGTACCTCCTCGGGACGGCAGTTGGGCTTATCCACCTTGTTGATGACCACCACGGGCTTCAGTCCTATTTCCAGGGCCTTCTGCAGCACGAAGCGTGTCTGAGGCATGGGTCCCTCAAAGGCATCTACCAACAGGAGGCATCCGTCGGCCATGTTCAGCACGCGTTCCACCTCACCTCCGAAGTCGCTGTGTCCCGGTGTGTCTATGATGTTTATCTTCGTGTCCTTGTACTGTATGCTTACGTTCTTGGACAGGATGGTGATACCCCTTTCCCGCTCCAGTTCATTGTTGTCCAGCATCAGTTCACCCTTCTGCTGGTTGTCGCGGAAGAGATTTCCTGCCAACAGCATTTTATCCACCAGCGTCGTCTTGCCATGGTCAACGTGGGCAATAATCGCTACATTCCTAATGTTCTGCATATTCTTTTTACCTTAAACTCTTAACAATAAACAATAAACTCCCCCTTGTTTCTGGGCGCAAAATTACTGCTTTTCCCGCATATACGCAAATTATCATTGGCCTAAAGTCACTTTATTGTCAAAGTTATGCCCCTGATTGTCTTTTTTCGTACCTTTGACCTATGGCCTTAGGTACTTTCGCTCGGAAATACGCAAATAAATTTGGTTTTTCTCTCGCTTATTCGTACCTTTGACCTATCGTCTTAGGTACTTTCGCTCGGAAATACACAAATTAATTTGGTATTTCTCTCGCTTATTCGTACCTTTGACCTATCGTCTTAGGTACTTTCGCTCGGAAATACACAAATAAATTTGGTTTTTCTCTCGCTTATTCGTACCTTTGCCGCATGAATTACGCAAGACATACCCTTGAAGACCTTGGCGTGACGGCTGAGACAGCCTGCTTTGCCCCCTGCGGCGGGGTGGCGGAATGGCACGTCATGCTGCACGTAGCCCCCCGTGGCGAGATGTTCGCAGACCAGTTGCAGCGGCTCTATGCTGCCCAGGAGCGTCTCCTCACCCTTCCCGGCATGGAAGGTGCCCGCTGCGTGATGAAGCGTTACTTCCTCTCCGACAGTACCAACCAGCAGCCCCTCATGCGCCGTGAAAGCGGTGTGGCCGTGAGCGTCATCCAGCAGCAGCCTCTCGACGGCAGCAAGGTGGCCGTGTGGATGTACCTGCAGCGGGGCATGGAGATGACGGAGGAGCACGGCATGGTGGTGTTGCGCCACAACGGCTACCAGCACCTGTGGCAGATGGGTATGTGCTGCCATGAGAGCGAGGATGCCCTGCACACCGAGAGCAGCGCGTGGCAGACGGAGAAGCTCCTGAAAGACTACGAGGAAGGGTTGTCACATTTCCAGGCCACCCTGGCCGACCACTGCCTGCGCACCTGGTTCTTCGTGCGCGATGTCGATACACAGTACATGGGCATGGTGCGTGCCCGCCGCGACAACTTCACGCAGCAGGGACTCACCTCCCAGACACACTACATCAGCAGTACCGGCATTGGCGGCCTGCCTGCCGACACGCGCAGCCTCATCCAGCTCGGAGCGTATGCCCTGACGGGCTTTGCCCCCTCGCAGCAGCGGTATCTCTACGCCCCCACCCACCTGAACCCTACCTATGAATATGGTGTCACCTTCGAGCGCGGCACGCTGATGCAGTATGGCGACCGCGAGCACGTCATCATCTCGGGTACTGCCAGCATCAACAACAAGGGCGAGGTGTTGCATGTGGGGGACATCGTGCAGCAGACCAACCGCATGTGGGAGAACGTGGAAAAACTCCTGGAGGAAGGTGGTTGCGATTTCTCCGACGTGATGCACGTCATCGTCTATCTGCGCGATACGGCCGACTACGACATCGTGTCCCGCCTCTTCGCCGAACGCTTTCCCCACATCCCCACCGTCATCACCCTGGCTCCCGTATGCCGTCCCACCTGGCTCATCGAGATGGAGTGTATGGCCGTGAAGGCCGCACGCCACGAGGAGTTCAGGGAGTATTGACAAGTTCATAGTGCATAGTTGTTTTGAGTTCATAATTCTCTCCACACAATACTTTTAACTATGCACTATAATCTATAAACTATGAACTAAACAAACATCATCGTGGAGATGTTCTCCGGTACGAAGACCTCGCGTGCCGTGTGGAAGAGTTCCTCGCTGGTGAGTGCCTGAACCCTCTGGCACAGTACCTCGTAGGTCTGCGTGGTGTTGTAGTGCAGGAAACGCTTCCCCATGTTGATGGCCACATTCTCGAAACTGTCGTAAGAGATGCCTGCCTGCCCCATGATTTGCCGCTTGGCAGCCTCCAGCACGGAGGCAGAAAGTGGTCGCTCTGTCAGATGCGCCAATTCGCGCATCACCAGTTTCTTGCAGCGCACCACGTCGTGCGGGTCGCAGCCGAAATAGACCGTCCACACGCCCGTGTCGGTATATCCCACCGAAGCACTCTCCACATTATACACCAGTCCGTTCCTCTCCCTGAGTGACAAGTTCAGGCGCGAGTTCATGCCCGGTCCACCCAGCATGTTGTTCAGCACATAGAGGTGCAGGTGCCGCGGGTCGGTGGCAGCAAAGGTACGCACGCCCATCATCACATGAGCCTGGTGCGCCGCCTTCTCGACCTCCACGTGGCGCGGCGTGTAGAGCGTGGGAGCCTGACGTACCACGGAAAGAGTCTCAGCCCCCGACTCGCGCTCCCTTGCCTTGCGCAGGGCCTTCACTGCCTCACGGACTATGGTGGTCATGGGCACGTTGCCATAGACATAGAGCACCATGCGGGTGGGCAGGTACAGACGTTCCACGAAGTTGCGCACGTCCTGGCTCGTCATCCTGCGCAGTTCCTCGGCCCTGCCCAGAATGTTGTGTCCCAGGGCATGCCCCTGGAAGATGAGGTTCTCGAAATCATCATATATGAGGTCGGCAGGCGAGTCGTTGTAACTCTCTATCTCGTCTATCACCACCTCCACCTCCTTGTCCATCTCATGCTGCGGGTAGGTGCTGTTGAACACCACATCGAAGAGCAAATCGACAGCCCTGGCGAAATGGGGCCTCAGGCAGGTGGAGTAATAGACCGTTTCCTCCTTGCCCGTGAACGCGTTGAGGTCGCCGCCCACCGACTCCATGCGGTTCAGTATGTGCCACGCCCTGCGGTGAGTGGTCCCCTTGAAAGAGAGATGTTCCGTGAAGTGTGCCATCCCCTCCTCGCCCGGCAGTTCGTCACGCGTGCCTGCATCCACGGCGATGCCGCAATAGACTACATCCGTCACCGAGGGGCACGCCACGATGCGGAGTCCGTTGTCCAGTATGTAAGTTTCTATCATCGTCAATCACGTTTTTTGGGGGTCATTGTTTCCAATCAGGATTCAAAGGTAGCAATTTTTAGGTATTTTATGGCCCATACGTTGCAGAAAAAGCATAATATTTGTACTTTTGCAGAAAAAATAATAGGAATAGTTCATAGTGCATAGTGCATAATGCATAGTTGTGGTTAGTTTAGAGTAAGAAAGTAATCTGCACACAATACTCTCAACTATGCGCCATTCACTCAAAACAACAATGAACTATGACTTGCGAAACTTGATGAGACATATGTCGAATAACTATGAATTATGAACTATGAACTCAATTAGTCTCTGCGATATGAAAGTGGGCTGTCCTGCCCTTGTGACGAAGGTGGAGGGAGAAGGAGCCCTGCGACAGCACCTGCTGGACATGGGCCTCATCCCCGGAGCCAAGGTCACCGTGGTGAAGTACGCCCCCATGGGCGACCCCATGGAACTGAACCTCTATGGCTACAGCCTGACGCTGCGTAAGGCCGAGGCGGCACGCATCGAGGTGGAACCGGGCGCGGTGGATGACGCCCCCGTGATTCTGCCCCGGCAGGAGATACCCCATCCACGCTACGGCGAGGAGGGTGACCCGCGCCACAGCCATACCCACACCGAGGCACACGAGTCGCTGGCTCCCCAGCGCGACGGCGGGCATCGGCGCATCCTGACTTTTGCCCTGGTGGGCAACCAGAACTGCGGCAAGACGACGCTGTTCAACCAACTGACAGGCTCCAACCAGCACGTGGGCAACTTCCCCGGCGTCACCGTGGACCGCAAGGACGGCCAGATACGCAACCATCCCCACACGCGCATCACCGACCTCCCGGGCATCTACTCCCTGAGTCCCTATACGCACGAGGAGGTGGTGTCGCGCCGCCTCATCCTGGACGAGCGGCCTGACTGCCTCATCAACATCGTGGATGCCACGAACATGGAACGCAACCTGTACCTCACCATGCAGCTCCTGGAACTTGACACGCCCGTGGTGGTGGCCCTGAACATGATGGACGAGATATACAACAACGGGGGTACCATCCGCGTGAACGAACTGGAGAGCCTGCTCGGCGTGCCAGTCATCCCCATCTCAGCCGCACGCAACGAGGGAGTGGGCGAACTGATGAAGCACGCGGTGCACATCGCACGCTACCAGGAGAAACCTGCCATACGCGACCTCTGTCCGGCCAGCGAGCACGGAGGGGCCGTACACCGCTGCATTCATGCCATCATGCACCTCATCGAAGACCATGCCCAGGCGGCACGCATCCCCATACGCTTTGCGGCCAGCAAGCTCATCGAGGGCGACTCGCTGGTGCAGGAAGCCCTGCACCTGAGCGAGAACGAGGAGAAGACGGTGCGCCACATCCTGCGGCAGATGGAGGAGGAACGCGGACTGGACTGTGCCGCGGCCATGGCCGACATGCGCTTCTCCTACATCCGCAGGGTGTGCCACGACACCGTGGTGAAACCCCGCGAGAGCAAGGAGCACCGCCGGAGCCGCCGCATGGACCGCATCCTCACGGGACGCTGGACGGCCCTCCCCTCCTTTTTCCTCATCATGGGTCTCATCTTCTGGCTCACCTTCGAGACGGTGGGCGGCACCCTCCAGGAGTGGATGGACCTGGGTATCACCTGGCTGGGCGACTGGCTCCATGCCTCCTTCGAGGCGTGGCACATCAACCCCTGGGTCAGCTCCCTCATCCTGGACGGCGCATGGGCGGGTGTGGGCGGCATACTGACGTTCATCCCCATCATCCTCTGCCTGTTCTTCTTCCTCAGCATGCTGGAGGACAGCGGCTACATGGCACGTATCGCCTTCATCACCGACTCCCTGCTGCGCAAGGTGGGACTGTCGGGCCGAAGCATCGTGCCCATGCTGATAGGCTTCGGCTGCTCCGTGCCCAGCATCATGTCCACGCGTACGCTCCCCAGCCAGCGGGACCGCAAGATGACCATCATGCTCACGCCCTTCATGAGCTGCACGGCCAAGATAGCCATCTACGCCTTCCTGGCCCGCCCCTTCTTCGGCGAACAGGCCTGGATGGTCATGGTGGGCCTCTACCTGCTGGGCATCGCGGTGGGACTCGTGGTGGCCGTGGTGGCCAGGACCTTCCTCTTCCCCGGCGGTGCCGTGCCCTTCGTCATGGAGCTCCCCACCTACCGCTGGCCGGGCAGTGCCAACGTGGCACACCTGCTTTGGGACAAGTGCCGGGACTTCCTGCAGCGTGCCTTCACGGTCATCTTCCTGGCCACGCTCGTCATCTGGTTCCTGCAGCACTTCGACTTCCACTTCAACCTCCTGGGCGATGACGAGGTGGGGCGTTCCATCCTGGCCACCGTGGCGGGAGCCATAGCCCCCGTCTTCTCTCCCCTGGGCTTCGGCGACTGGCAGACCACCACGGCCCTGGCCACGGGCTTCATTGCCAAGGAGAACGTCTGTGCCATCATGGAGCAAGTATATGGCGGAGCCGACATGTTGCCCCAGCTCATGACGCGCACCACGGCCCTGGCCCTCCTCGTCTTCTGCCTTCTCTACACGCCCTGCGTGGCCGCCATAGCCACCATACGCCGCGAACTGGGCAGCCGCTGGGCCGTGGGCATCATGGTGGGCCAGTGCCTCATAGCCTGGCTTTGTGCCTTCCTCCTAACCCTCATCCTTACCCTCATCCCATGAATCTCCCGAGCCTCATCCTCCTTTCCCTCGTGGCTGTCCTAGCCCTATGGGCCATACTCCACGTTGTGCGCAACCGTCGCAAGGGGCGTTGTGCGGGATGCCAGTGTGACTGCCCGCTGAAGCAGGTGAAGTAACCATTTGC
>CALZGT010000111.1 GCA_945787235.1 uncultured Prevotellaceae bacterium | reverse complement strand
GTGCAGGAAGAAACGTAGAATGAGGGGGAATCAGACGCTCTGAGAGCAGATTATTTGCCGACAGGAGTAAAGGAAGAAAATTCTGCGCGATTCTCAGAGGGTCAAAAAACACCTCAATCTATTGTGTTACAAATAAATAGATAGCAAAATTTTTGTATAAGAAAAGTGGGCAAATAGAAAAACAGGCCCCAAAACAACCCTTTTAGTGGTTACGCTGCACTGCAAGGCGTGCCAGACTGCAGAGTGAAGCTTTGAACGCAGAATCAGGCAGACATGCGAGTTGCCGGACGGCCATATCGGCATAACGCTCCATCTCCTGAGCCGCATAAAGCAACCCACCCTGCTCCAGGGTGAAATCTACAAGCACCTTAATATCCTCAGGCGAAGCCTCTCCCCTTCTTACCTTCAGTGCCAGTTCACGCATTTCAGGCTGACCGCCCTTGTTCACGGCATAGATGACGGGAAGCGTCAGTTTACCCTCCTTCATGTCATTGCCCGTGGGTTTCCCCAGCGCATCACCCCCCTCATAGTCCAGCATGTCATCTCTTATCTGGAAGGCTATACCCAGGTATTCGCCGTAGAGCCGCAGTGCCTCCTGTCCTTCTTCTCCGGCTCCGGCCAGCAGTGCCCCAATCTGTGCACTTGTGCTGAAGAGCACGGCAGTCTTCCTGCGTATGATGTCATAATAGACCTCCTCCTCTACCCTTTCCGAGTCGAGGGTGTACAACTGCAGCAGTTCACCATCAGATAACTGTTCCGTCACCGCCGAGAGCAGGTTCACTACCTCCAGGCAACAAGTCTTGGAGGCATGGTACAGTGAGCGGGCCAGGATATAGTCGCCCACCAACACGGCAGCCTGGTTGGACATGAGCGTATTGACAGAAGCCTGTCCCCTGCGCATGTCACTCTCATCCACGATATCATCATGCACCAGACTGGCCGTGTGTACCAGTTCCAGTCCCACGGCAGCATGTAGCACAGCCTCTCCCACCACTCCGAAACAGCGTGCCGAGAGCATCGCGATGATGGGTCGGAGCCGCTTTCCCTGGCGCTTACGGATGTGTTGCAGAGCCAGATGCAGCAAGGGATTGGCATGCACGAAATCCTTCTCGTAAAGAGACTGGTATCGTTCCAATTCCTCTTCTATTGGCTTGCGAATATGCGTCAGTTGGTCCATGCCGATACTTAATTTACATAATTTAGATGCAAAATTACACAAAAATTTTATTAAATCGTATTTTTTGGCTAAATTTGATGCGAAAAAACCGATAATCAATGGACAAACTATTCCTTCTCGATGCATACGCGCTCATCTATCGCGCTTACTATGCCTTCATCAAGAACCCACGCATCAATTCCAAAGGGCAGAACACCTCGGCCATCCTGGGCTTCGTGAACACCCTGGAGGAGGTGCTCCAAAAGGAGCTGCCCACCCACATCGGGGTGGCTTTTGACCCACACGGGGGTACCTTCCGGCATGAGGCCTACCCTGCCTACAAGGCCCAACGTGAGGAGACACCCGAAGCCATTCGCTTTGCCGTTCCGAAAATCAAGGAGATCCTGGCTGCCTACCATATCCCGGTACTGGAGGTGGAGGGCTTTGAAGCCGACGACGTGATAGGCACACTCTCCCACCAGGCAGACCTGCAGGGCATCGACACCTATATGATGACACCCGACAAGGACTACGGCCAGTTGGTGACCGACCACGTGCGCATGTACCGTCCGGCAAGCAAGGCCGGGGAAAATGAAGTATGGGGCATTGAGGAGGTATGCAAAAAATGGGGTATCTCCTACCCTATCCAGGTCATTGACTTACTGGCACTTATGGGTGATTCGTCCGACAACTTCCCAGGGTGTCCCGGCATCGGTGAGAAGACGGCCGCCAAACTCATCGGTGAGTTTGGGAACGTCGAAGACCTACTGCAGCGCACCCACGAATTGAAGGGAGCCATGAGGACGAAGATAGAGTCACATACGGAGGACATCCGCATGAGCAAGTGGTTGGCCACGATACGCCTGGACGTACCCGTCACGCTGGACATGGACATGCTCAGAAAGGAAGAACCAGACAAGGATGCACTCACGCGGCTTTTCCAGGAACTGGAGTTTCAGCATTTGTTAAACAAAATGAATGGAACAGACAGGGAGAAGAACGCACCTTCCACCACCGCAAAGGTCAGCAAGACCAAGAAAAGCAAGGTGCCAGAGGGACAGATGGACCTCTTCGGATTGTTCGATGCAGCCGATGCAGGAAATGCTACTACGGAGGTGAAGCCAAGTGAGGATGCAAAGGAAGATAGCGTAAATATTTCCTCCGACACAGAAGCAGAAGAGGGTAGGGTAGATGCGTATAAGAGATGGACAGACTGTCAGGTTGATTACCAACTGACGGACACCGAGGAGAAGCGTACCGCACTGCTCGAACTGCTGGGAAATGCCCATGAGATATGTCTCGACACCGAGACGACGAGCCTGAATCCCTTGGATGCCAAGTTGGTAGGATTGAGTTTCTCCGTACAGTCTGGACAAGCCTTCTATGTACCTATATCGGAGCCCGATGATGTAGAGGTTTTTCGTACCATCTACGAAAACCCATCAACCCTGAAGATAGGGCAGAACCTGAAATACGACCTCTCCGTACTGGCCAACTACGGCATACACCTGGCCGGCCCGATGTTCGACACCATGATAGCCCACTATCTGCTTCACCCCGAGATGAAGCATGGCATGGACTACCTGGCGGCGGCTTATCTCCATTATCAGACCATCCACATCGATGAACTGATAGGCAAGAAAGAGAAAGGCAAAAAGCAGAAGACGATGGACCAACTGAGTCCTGCAGAGGTCTATGTCTATGCCTGCGAAGATGCCGACATCACGCTGCAACTCAAGCAACTCTTTGAACCACAGCTCAAAGAGGGTGGGGCAGAGGCACTCTTCCGCGACATAGAAATGCCGCTCATGCCCGTACTGGCCATGATGGAGCGCACGGGCGTGAACCTGGACACGGCCTCGCTGAAGGAGACCTCTCACCTCTTCACGCAGAAGATGTCGGAACTGGAGGACGAGATACGGCAGTTGGCTGGGATGGATTTCAACGTGTCTTCTCCCAAACAGGTGGGCGAGGTGCTCTTCGAACATCTCAAACTCAGCAGCAAGGCAAAGAAGACCAAGAACGGACAATACGCCACAAGCGAGGAGGTGCTGGAGTCACTGCGGTCCAAGCATCCCATCGTGGGTAAGATACTGGAATACAGGGGACTGAAGAAACTCCTCGGCACGTACATCGATGCCCTGCCCCTGCTCATACGTCCCGACACGGGCCACATCCACACCTCCTTCAACCAGACAGTCACCACCACGGGCCGCCTCTCCAGCAGTGACCCTAACCTGCAGAACATCCCCGTGCGCGACGAGGCGGGGAAGGAGGTGCGCAAGGCATTCATCGCAGACGAGGGACAGGAGTTCTTCTCTGCCGACTACAGCCAGATAGAGCTGCGCCTCATGGCTCATCTCAGCGGCGATGCCCACCTCATCGAGGCATTCCTCTCGGGGCATGACATCCACGCGGCCACGGCAGCCAAGATTTTCAAGAAACCCATTGACGAGGTGACACGCGAAGAGCGCAGCCGTGCCAAGACGGCCAATTTCGGCATCATATACGGCATCTCAGCCTTCGGACTGGCGGAGCGCATGGGAGTAAGCCGCAGCGAGGCAAAGCAGCTCATAGACGGATACTTCGAGAGCTATCCCGGCGTGAAGCGTTACATGGACGAGAGCATAGAGAAGGCACGCCGCCAGGGCTATACGGAAACGCTCTTCGGCCGCCGCTGTTACTTGCCCGACATCAACTCGAACAACGCCATCGTGCGTGGCTATGCGGAACGCAATGCCATCAACGCGCCCATACAGGGTACGGCAGCGGACATCATCAAGATTGCTATGGTACGGGTGGCAGCACGCATGAAGGCTGAGGGTCTGCAAAGCAAGATGATTCTACAGGTTCATGATGAACTCAACTTCAGCGTCCTCCCGAAGGAGAAGGATAGGGTAGAGCAGCTTGTCATCGAGGAGATGGAGCAGGCTGCCCACCTCAGCGTTCCCCTCAAGGCCGACTGCGGATGGGGGCGCAACTGGCTGGAAGCGCATTAAGAGTTCATAGTTGAATGGTTATGGGTTATGGGTTATGGGTTATAGGTTATAGGTTATGGGTTATCGAAAAGTTATTCGACATCCGTCTCATCAAGCTGCGCAAGTGAGAGGTTATAGGTTATAGGTTATCGAAGGGGTTATGGCTTTTGAGGTTATAGTTCATGGCTGCTCAATAGTGGATGAGAACCATAACCCGAAGACAACGGGACATGTACTCTAACCCCTTCGATAACCTATAACCCATAACCTATAACCCCAAAAACCATAACCCGAAGACAACAGGACATGCACTCTAACCCCTTCGATAACCTATAACCCATAACCCATAAACTCTCAACTTTTCGATAACCTATAACCCATAAACCATAACCCGAAAACAGCCTCAAAACCAACTATTACCCCTTCGATAACCTATAACCCATAACCTATAAACTCTATACTTTGAATTATTAACTTTTTTTTGTACCTTTGCACCCGTAAACGCATAAACAGATAAAAAACAAGCTATGAAAGCAGGAATCGTAGGACTTCCCAACGTAGGCAAGTCAACCCTTTTCAACTGCCTGTCCAGTGCCAAGGCACAGGCAGCCAATTTCCCCTTCTGTACCATCGACGCCCAGCTGGGACAGGTCAGCGTGCCCGATGAGCGACTCACCCGCCTGGCCGAACTCGTCCACCCGGGACGCATCGTCCCTGCCGTTTGCGACATAGTAGATATTGCCGGACTGGTGAAGGGAGCCAGCAAGGGAGAGGGACTGGGCAACCAGTTTCTGGCCAACATCCGTGAGTGTGACGCCATTATCCACGTGCTGCGCTGTTTCGACAACGGCAACATCGTTCACGTAGATGGCAGTGTGAATCCCGTGCGCGACAAGGAAATCATCGACATGGAACTCCAGCTCAAGGACCTCGAGACACTGGAGAACCGCCTGAAGCGCGTGGAGAAGGCTGCCCGCGTGGGGGGTGACAAGCAGGCCAAGACGGAACTCGACGTCATCGAGGCTTACAGGGCTGCCCTCCTGGAGGGGCGGAGCGCACGTTCCGTGACCTTCGAGACAGAGGATGAGCAGAACGCTGCCAAGGGACTCTTCCTCCTCACTGCCAAACCCGTGCTCTATGTCTGCAATGTCGATGATGCCAGTGCCGCTACGGGCAATGCCTACACCGAGGCCGTCAAGAAGGCCATAGAGGGCGAAGAGGCTGAGATGATGATCATCAGCGCACAGACGGAGGCCGACATCGCCGAACTGGAGACTTATGAGGAGAAACAGGAATTTCTGGAGGACATGGGACTCACTGAGAGTGGTTGCAACCGCCTTATCAAGGCCATCTACCACCTGCTGACACTCCAGACCTTCATCACCGCAGGTGAGATGGAGGTCAAGGCCTGGACTTTCCGCAAGGGATGGAAGGCTCCGCAGTGTGCCGGTGTCATCCATACAGACTTCGAGAAGGGTTTCATCCGTGCCGAGGTCATCAAGTACGATGACTACATCAAATACGGCTCTGAGGCGGCTGTCCGCGAAGCCGGCAAGATGGGTGTAGAGGGCAAGGAATACGTGGTACAGGACGGTGACATCATGCACTTCCGCTTTAACGTGTGACACGCACCATGACCATGTTCATCGACTGGGCTCCCTCCGTGGAGGCCTTCCACATTGGCTCCTTTGCCGTGCGCTGGTACTCGCTGTGCTGGTGCCTGGGTCTTGCGGCCGTGTATCTTCTGGAACGCCACCTGTACCGCCAGCAGAAGGTGGCTGAAGAGAAATTCGAACCTCTCTTCCTCTACTGTTTCCTGGGCATCCTCATCGGGGCTCGCCTGGGGCATTGTATTTTCTACGAACCCGACTATTACCTGACCAGCTGGAAGGGCTTTGTGGAGATGCTGCTTCCCATCAAGCTGGCGGGTGGCGAATGGCATTTCGTGGGCTACGAGGGACTGGCCAGTCACGGCGGCACGCTGGGCCTCATGACGGCCCTCTGGCTCTTCGTACGCCGCACAGGACTGCGCCTGATGTTCGTCCTGGATGACATAGCCCTTGTCACACCCATCTGTGCCTGTGCCATCCGTCTGGGCAACCTCATGAACAGCGAGATCATAGGACGCGTCACAGACGTGCCCTGGGCCTTCCGCTTCCTCCATTCCTCCGAAGCCCTGCAGACCCTCGGCGAGGACGGCCTTCCCCTGCCGCGCCATCCGGGCCAGCTCTATGAAGCCCTTTGCTATGCCCTCTTCTTCTTTGTGGGGTGGTATTTCTACCGCAGGTCGCGCCGTCAGGCTTCTGTGGCTACCGGCATGCCTTCTGCAAAGCCTTCTGTGACTTCCCGCAAGCCCTCTGTGCAGCCCACAGCGATGCTTCAGGTGGGCAGTGGTTTCTATTTCGGCCTGTGTCTCACCCTCATCTTCACCTCCCGCTTTTTCATCGAGTACTTCAAGGAGGTGCAAGGGGGTGTCGATAACGGTTCACTCCCCATCGACATGGGGCAGCTCCTCAGCATCCCCTTCATCCTCCTGGGCATCTTCTGCATGGTGAGAAGCAAGGGGGGACGGGTGCAGGGTGCATAGCAGCATTGCCAATAGGACCAATAACCTTTCGGCGATATAACGTGAGTTCGATGAATGCCGCTCCTCCTATTCATCGAACTCACGTTATTATAGGTGATTCCATGTCCTGTCCCCTGACCCTCTTGAGTATTTTTCTAACGCTTCGGCCAAAACGAGGGCCAGAAGAACCTATCCCCTAATCCTTTTCGCCCATAAGTGATATTCACAGGTGTCATTTAGATGTGATTTTTTATATTCTGCTTTCATTTTGATATTCGCAAAACACCCTGAGAATGCGACAAAAATAAGAGGAACCAGCCGCGTCTGCAAATACGCGAATCCTGAAGAGTGAAGAAATAGCGGCCAAAAAACACAAAACGTCAAATTCCCCTGCGAAAAATCCTTTGGACGTACGGCATTGGCTCTGTTGACGTACGTCCAAAGGATGTCTGCACGTACGGCGTGAGGGGGTGAGAACGTACGTCCAAAGGGTGTCTGCACGTACGTGCAAGGAATCTTTGAACGCTAATGAACGAAACTGAACGAATCGTTCAATGAAAAACCGCACAAATACCTTTGTAGTGTGCAAGATTTAGGCCGATTCTTTCTTCTAGATTGCGTTGGTAGGAAGACAAAAATCCAATGTCAAAATGATAGGAATATAAGTACCTTCCGTTTCACCCTTACAAGGAAATTTGCTCGAAGATAGAGCAAAATCCCATCAAAGCTAATTTATAGAACCTACCTTTACTGATAATTGGATGTCGTGTGACAGATAACTAGGAAAAGTAACTAAGGACAACCTTCCCCTATTTGGCAAGCTCGTTGACCGTTACAAGGGGTAGCTTCATGGCCAAGGCAACCTGTGCCGCGGGTAGGCCCATGCCCAGCAACTGGCGGGCACTTTCCAGTTTCTCGGACTCTGCCTTGGCACGCTCCTTTGCCATGCCTTCCGCCATGCCCTCTGCTCGCCCTTTCTCCATGCCCTTTACCATTCCTTCTGCCATGCCTTCTGCCCTCTCATTCCTCATGATGGAGAGGTTGGTGCGGTAAGTGTCGATGCTGATGTTGTAGAGTTTGAGTTCGTCCGGTGTCATGCGCACCAATTCAGCTATGTTACCCACCTTCCCGAAGACGGGTTGCTGCTGCTGGAAAGGGATGTTCGTCGTCATAGTCTCAAGATTTG
>CALZGT010000110.1 GCA_945787235.1 uncultured Prevotellaceae bacterium | reverse complement strand
CTGTCCTCCACCACCATGAACTCATAGCTGTGGAGACCCTTGCTGCTGGGCGACATAAGAGCAGCGCGCATCAACTGCCGCTGCTCTTCTGCTGTTATCTTCTCGTCGGTGAACTTGCGCATGCTGCGGCGCACCTTCACGAGTTCAATGAAATGCCCCATTCAATATTTATTTTACCACGACCATGAATTTCATGCCATTCACTACATAGATGCCGCTCTTGAGCGAGTTCATGGCATCCTTCATGCCGATGGCCTTTCTGACAAGCTTGCCGCCGGGGGTATAGACATCCACCAGGGCATTCTGGGCCTGCAGAGCCTTGATGGCAGTGACCTCGCCCTCCATGGAGGTCACGTGCAGGATGACAGGTGTCTCCGTGCCCTCGTACTTGATGCCGCAGCGCGTGGGGAGGAAGGTCTTGTCACCCTCCGTGCGTACGAGTACAGACTGCAGGAGGTCGGTGTCCTGCTGGGCAGGAATGCCGAACATGTTGACATGCTGGGCAGGTTCAAAGTTACCCACCATGCTGGCCTTTCCAATGCGGACTACCTGAGGCTGCTTCACGAGGTTGAGGTCGGTGGTGGAGAAGGTCACGGTAGCACGTGCAGGCGCATAGATGAGGTAAGGCATACCTGCCTCGACACCCTGGTCGGTGACATCCATGAAGGTCAACTGGCCGTTCTCTGCATTTACCAGACGCTCCAGCATCACGCCCTCACCCATGAGCTGGCGGAGGTTGTCAGCCGAAACACTGAAAGGCAGACAGAGGGTGTTGTAGCCAGCATAGAAATATCGGTTCAGGCGCACCGTGGCGGTGGTTTCCTTCACCTTGCTGAAATCCATCTTGCTGTAGGTGCTGAGATACACACTCTGGGCTGAAGCCACGACAGAGAAACCTGCAGCCATCACGAAGGCTGCCAATGTGCGGAATAATGTCTTCATATCTTTGTGATTTATGAGTTAATGTCTTTTTAAAACTTCGGTGTCAAAGTTACGAAAATAATTCGGTAATGCGACAAGGAAAGCAGGATTATTGCTGATTTTTATTTCATTTTAACAAAAAAAGCAGGAAATCATTGCTTATGCGTCATGATATCCAGTACCATGCGGTCTGTTTCCACCATGCCGTCGGCTCCCAGACGGGTGAGGTTGTGGATGCATCGGTCCACGTCATCCTCAATGAGTCCTTCCACGCTGCCCACGAAGTTGTTCTGCACGGCGAGCAAGGCAGAGAGGATGGCCGTAGAGACCCCACTGGTGACCTTCAGGGCACAACTGGGTTTGGCTCCGTCGCACACCATGCCGGCCAGGTTGGCAATCATGTTCTTCACGCTGTACGACACCTGTTCATAGCCCCCACCCATGAGGTAGGTCATGCCGCAGCTGCTTCCCGTACTGGCCACCACACAACCGCAGAGGGCACTGAGCCGTCCGAGGCTCTGCTTGATGTAGATGGCCGTGAGATGGCTGAGGATGAGGGCGCGGATGAGCTCTTCCTCAGTGTTGTGGTTCTCCTCAGCAAAAACCACAACGGGAAGGGTGGCCGCTATACCCTGGTTGCCGCTGCCGGAATTGCTCATCACAGGAATCTTGGCTCCAGCCATACGGGCATCGCAGGCCGCACTGGTCTTCGAAAGGATGTGGCTGAAGATGCTCTCACCCATGATGCCGCGTCCCAAGGGGCGCGAGAGGGTCTTGCCCAGACAATGCCCGTAGTTGCCCTTGAGGGCCTCGCTGGCTGCCTGCTCATTGAGACGGCGTGCCTCGTTGATGAAGGCCAGTTCCTCGAGGGGAGTCTGCATGGCGAAGTCATACACCTGGCGGAGGGTAAGGTCGCAGGAACTGCCGTGGGTAGAATGATGGTCGGCACAAGAAAATGAGGAGGCACCTTCGGGGGAAGGCTGACGGTCGGCAAAGGAATCAGAGGAATCCCCTTGAGAGATAGGCAGCTCGTTGGATGATTGACGCAGTTCTGAAGGCGATATGCGGTGTGTATGTTCTCTGGCTATGATGGATGTAGCCTGCTTGCCCGCTGCCTTGCAAGTCACCTCGATGTAGAGTTTTTCATCATACCCCATGACCTCATTGATATTCTCCTTGAGGGCGATGTGTATGCGCCCTTCGTCAATGAAGGTCTTGCCACGCTGCACGTCATCGGGCGTTACGTCACGCAGCACCTCCAGCTGATAGTCACTCTTGCCTATGAGCGCACCCAGTGCCACGGCAATGGGGAGTCCCACCATGCCAGTGCCCGGAATGCCCACACCCATGGCGTTCTTCAGGATATTGGCACTGAGCAGCACATCTATCTCCTCGGGCTGCATACCCAATTCCTCTGCTGCCATGGCGGTGCAGAGGCTTACGGCCATAGGTTCGGTACATCCCATGGCAGGAATCACCTCTCGCTTGATAAGGGCTATGATTTCTTCTTTTGTCATTGCTGATTGGAAAAAAATATTATGGATAATGGGAACTCGACAGCTACGGCATAATGGCGAGACAAGCTTTACTAGTTATGCTAGATTGACTAGTTGTTCTAGAATTACTAGTTTGTCTAGTTTTACTAGTTTTGCTAGTTTATCTAGTTTTGCTAGAAATCTAGCTCTACTAGAAATTCTAGACTATCTAGTTTTTGCGGTGTAGCTTTGCGCCAGCCCATTATAATTGTTCACTATTAATTGAACTATGAACTCCCATCACCTCCTCGACCTTCTCCTTCGTCAGTCCCTGGTAGTTGGTGAGCACGTAGTGGCACTTGTCGCGCAGTTCCTCCGGCGTATGCCCTGAGGCATAGCCTATGGTGAAGATACCAGAAGACATGCCGGCCTGGAGCCCCGAATAGGCATCCTCGAAGACCACGCACTCGCTGATGTCTGTCCCCAGAGCCGCTGCCCCGCGCAGATAGCAGTCAGGATTCGGTTTGGAGGCACTGAAGTCTTCGGCGGTGAGGATACGGTCAAAGAGGGAGGCAAAGTCTGGCAAGGCACGATAGACGTTACTCATCTTCAGAGCATCCGAGGAAGTCACCACGGCACACTTCACTCCCTTGCTCCGGATGTCATTGATGAACTCACGAGCTCCCTCAAAGAAGTCGTAGCGCATCTGGGATTCGAACTTCTGCAGGAGCGGAGTAATCTGCTGCTGTATGGATTCATCGGGGAAGTACCTTTCATAGATTTGCTTCAGTGTAGTCCCCTTTATGATATGTTCAAACTGGGGTATATCGGGACGGAAACGCCTTCCGATACCTCCCCAAAAGACGGTATATTGCCCTTCGGTGTCAAAGAGCGTGCCGTCGAGGTCGAAGAGTGCTGCTTTGAATGTTCTCTGCATGTGTGTGCAATAGTAGCAAACAAGCAGTAATATCTGAGTGACATTACTGCTTGAAGGTGGTTATGACATATTATTTACTTAATCACGAACAGTGTAACCAGCGTAGTGAGGAATGAAGCAATGGAGATCCAGAAACCCGGAGTCATCATCGTATTGCCGTTCACTGTGGTCTCACGCTGACGCTTTTTGGTGGGCGTCACATAGATGTAGTCTCCTGGCCTGGTTTGGAAGGCAGGCGACTTGACGATACTGTCACTGTTGGTAATATTGACGCGGTAAGCCTTCTGGACATCCCCTTCCTGACGAATGACGAGGATGTTTTCTCGCATACCTGCAATATTTACATCACCAGCCATGGAAAGAGCCTCCAACAGGGTAATGTGGTCCTTGTTGAACTCATACCGTCCAGGGCGAGCCACCTCACCCGACACAGCAAAGTACATGTTCTTGAAGTCCACAATGACGGTGACATCCTTGGCCTGTCCCTTGTCCTCAATGGCCTTCTTGACAGCTGCAGCTACCTGCTCACGAGTCAAGCCCGCTACATGAACTGAGCCCACGCTGGGAAGGAAGATTTTTCCCTCGCTATCTACCGTGTAGGCACGCTGGTTATTAGCCTGGTCCGTACTGGTGGTACCCATAGTGAGGTTGAACATTTGGGTTATCTCCGGCCGTATGCTCTTGACGAAGATGGTTATCTGGTCGCCGGGGCGCATAGTGACAGGAGGACACTGGTAGGACTGGAGGTTATCCCCGTCCTGCACGTTCTGGAAATAACTCACGTTGGGAGTCTTGCATGCCGACAGGAGCATCACGGCAAGAGTTGCGATATACAATAATTTCTTCATGAATGCAGATTTTGAATTGTTTCTTTTTCACCACAAGCTTACACACTTAGGCCTCTCCATAAGAGTAGCCATAACTGTACCCATAATTGTAACTGTAGCGGGAGTAGCCATAGCGGCCGCCACCACCCTCTGTACCATTGAGCAGCACACACATCTCGCCAAACCTCTTGCTGGTGTACATCCTATCTATCTCAGGCAACATGTTGCGCAGGAACACGCCAGCACGGATGACAAACAACGTGCGGTCTGCATGCGGAGCAATGATGGCCACATCGGTAACGACCTCTACGGGAGGACAGTCGAGGATGACATAGTCATATTCATTGCGCAACTCCTTCAACATGGTACCCAAACGCTCGCTGTAGAGCACCTCTGAGGGGTTGGGAGGCAGGCTGCCGGCAGGCAGGAAATCAAGGTTGGGCTGGAGTTCCTTACGGATGAGATCATGGTAGTCATCAGCATGCCCTGCCAGATAATCAGAAACACCAAATGCCTTTGAGAGCTTATCGATACGGCTCAGGCTGCGCTTGCGAAGGTCAAGGTCAATCATCAGCACGCGCTTGTTCTTCAAGGCAAAAGAAGCTGCGAGGTTATAGGCAATATAGGTCTTTCCGGAACCAGGATTGGCACTGGTCATCAGCAAGATCTTGGTGTTCTCGTTGTTCATAAACTCCAGGTTGCCACGCACCACGCGGAATGCCTCGTTGACAACGTTGTGGCTGTTGGACTTGACATCCAGAATGACCTCATCGCTATGGAAACGGCCGGTCTTCTTTCCCGTAAAGATCAATCTGATACGCGCAATAAGCCCGAACACCCTATTATAGAATCCGCCATGGCGACGTGCCACCTCAGGAATTTCGCCTGAGAAGGGTGCCATGAGTGACTCAATATCCTTGCGCCCACGTACCGTATTATCAAGCATATCATACAGGTATATTATGGAGAAGGGAACTGCCAGACCCAATACAAAGGCTATCAGAAGAATCTTCATTCCTTGCGGACTGGTAGGTATGCTACTGCCGGAAGGAGTCTGGATGATACGCGTATTGGTAGCAGTGAAAGCCTGCGAAAGCTCATTCTCCTCACGCTTCTGAAGCAGGAAGAGGTACAAAGCCTCCTTTACCCCCTGCTGACGGGATATGCTAAGCAAGTGCTTGTTCTGCTGAGGGTTGCTGGCCAGACTGCGGCGTGACTTCTCATGCAACTGTCGGGTAGAAGACAGCTCTGCGTTGAAGGCTTTGATTTGATTTTTGATGGATGACAAGATGGCACCACGCAGATAGGTGAGTTCCTGATTCATCTCCAACACCATAGGGTTCGTCTCTGAGGAGTTGACCACGATACGATTGCGGCTCAGCATGGTTTTGTTATACTCTGCAATCTGCTGTTCTATGCTAACCACGCCAATACCCGTATTGGCAGGAATCAACTGATTGCCATTTTCCTTTTCGATGTGCTCCTTAAGAAACTTAAGAACGGCAATCTTGTTGGTAGTCTCCACAACAAGCTTCTCTGCCTCGTCAGCATTCGTAAGGCTCAGACCGCTCTGTGCTTCCAGGTCAGGAATCAGGTTGCTGCTCTTGTAGTTGGAGATACGACTATCCACCGTGTCCAGCTCATGCTCCAGGATGAGCAGACGCTCATTGATGAAACTGCTGGTAGAGATGGCCAGTTTGTTACGGTCATTCAGCCACATCTCGTTATACACTGAGATGAGAGTCTTCAGACAGTCGTCAGCACGCTGTATGGAGACATCGCTGTAGTTCATCTCAATGATGGAAGACTGCTTGCTGGCCAGTTGGGTACGCAGTCGGGTAGAGAAAGCGTTAATGGCTTTTTCCGTGCTGATATGCGTAACATGAATGTTAGCGTCCTCTTCCAAGTTGAGATTCGCATAGGCAGGAGCCTTCTCCACCCTGACTTTTCCAAGCGGGGTATTGATGACCTCGTCAATCTTACCCTTGCAGACGCTGAAGTCCTCTATATCCTTCTTCATGAAATGCGTCAGTTCCACCTGGCCGTTCTTCTTAAGGATAACCTCCAGATAGGCGGCACTGTCAGGATGAACCTCAAGCATGTCAACCGCTATGGGCAGGTTCTTACCATAGAGTGTCACGTCATGGAAACGACCCGGACGCTTGTAGTTCATATAGAGCTTCAGGCGGTTGACAACCTCAACCACCGTAGTGGGGCTGATGAGGGCAGCCATCTCGTCCTCCACGTTGCTGCTGTTGTCAAACAGACCCATGTCAGCCCCCAACGAGATATTCGCACCTCTCAGACCACCACTACGTGACTCCGACTTGATGAGTATGGCGGCATCACGCTGATAAACCGGCTCCTGACGCTTGACATAAAAAAAGGCAAGAGCGACAAACAGTACGATACTGAAAATGAACCAAGGCCACCTCACCAGGCTCTTTAGAAGGAGGTCTGTGATGGTTCCTTCCGAAGTGCTGGCATTGGCATTTGGAACTTGCGAGGAAAACGTATTCCCCTCCATGTTAGTGACTTTTTCCATCATATCTTGTATCAAATATTTAGAGTCATAAGACACATTTATGGCATAACATAATGTAAAAAATACATCTGCAGAGCCATTCGTTTCCCATCAAAACGCTGCAAAGTTAGGGTTTTTTACCGAAATAACCAAATTTTTAATTATATTTAGGGTTGCAATGGACGAATTTTGGGGATAAACGGCACAAATTTGCATTTATCTGCACAAATTTTAACGGTTGCTTTGCTATTTGCTTCAAATTATGTATATTTGTAGCGATAAACCCCAAAAACTATTATCATGAAGAAAATCACCCTACTCATCCTGACCATTCTGACAGCCATACCTTCATGGGCCAGTGTACAGAATAGTTTGCAGGCAAACATTGAATCACTCCCCATCATCCCACGTCCACAGAAGGTGACGGCCCAGAGCGGTGTGCTGACCCAGGAGAAAGCACTGAAGGTCAACGCTAAGATTGACAAGGAGATGGCTCCGGAAGCTTACGTCCTGGAGGTTACGCCCAGGGGAATCCGCGTGAAGGCTGGTTCCAAGAAGGGTGTCTTCTACGCCCGCATGAGCCTGGCACAGTTGCAGGAAACGGGCCAGGACATCCCCTGCATGACCATTGAGGACGAACCACGCTTTGGCTACCGGGGCTTCATGCTCGATGTGAGCCGACATTTCTTCAGCGTGGATGAAATCAAGAAATTCATAGACCTCATGGCACGCTACAAGATGAATGTCTTCCACTGGCACCTGACCGATGACCAGGGCTGGCGCGCAGAAATCAAACGCTATCCGCTGCTGACCACCATCGGGGCTACACGTGCCGACAACTACGACACCCCCATCCGCAAGGTGGTGGAGAACGGGCAGACCTACTGGACCGGACAGGGAGGCAAGACGGGTCAGCCCTATGGCCCCTATTTCTATACGCAGAAAGAGATGCGCGAGGTGGTACGCTACGCTGCTGAGCGTCATATCGACGTACTGCCCGAGGTAGATATGCCGGGGCATTTCGTATCGGCCCTGGCAGCTTACCCAGAGTTCTGCTGCCACCCCGAGACGGCTCCCAAGGTATGGCATGACTGGGGTGTGAGCACGGACGTGATGAACGTGGCCAATCCCAAGGCGGTGGAGTTTGCCCAGAACATCCTGACGGAACTCTTCGACATCTTCCCCTATCCTTATATACATATAGGAGGTGACGAATGTCCCACCAGCCAGTGGGAGAACCAGCCCGACTGCCAGGCACGCTTCAAGGAACTGGGTCTGAAGAGCTACCGTGAACTCCAGACACGCTTCATCAAGC
>CALZGT010000109.1 GCA_945787235.1 uncultured Prevotellaceae bacterium | reverse complement strand
GACGTAAAACAACTCACAAAAAAAATCCTTCCCATTCCAAGGAAGGATTTCTTTTTTATGGGTGACTAGTGGGACTCGAACCCACGACATTCAGAACCACAATCTGACGCTCTAACCAACTGAACTATAGTCACCATAAAGCAGGTTTTAAACCTCTGCAAAACATATTCGAAGTCGCTTCTTCCGTTTTACGAGTGCAAAGGTACGGCTTTTTTGCGAATCCACCAAATTATTTTCCCGTTTTTTCTCTTTTCTGCTGAAAAAAGAAGGAAAACGGCTTGGTAATACTCAAAAATCACAGGAATCTATGAGCACCACCTTATTTGGAGGCCATTTTCTGTTCGTAGGCCTGCAGCGTGTTGGACATGAGCATGCAGATGGTCATGGGACCCACGCCTCCGGGCACCGGGGTGATGTGACTGCACAGGGGGGCCACCTCGTCAAACTTCACGTCACCGTTGAGGCGGAACCCATTCTTGCGTGTAGCATCCGGCACGCGTGTGGTACCCACGTCGATGACCGTTGCCCCCGGCTTCACCATGTCGGCGGTGAGGAAGTCAGGCTGACCGATGGCAGCGATGATGATGTCGGCAGAGCGGCATTCCTCCTTGAGCTGTTCGGAGTGGCTGTGACACACCACCACGGTGCTGTCGCCGTACTGCTTCTGCATCATGAGTTGTGCCATGGGCTTGCCCACGATGTTGGAGCGTCCCAGGATGACACACTTCTTGCCACGGGTAGGGATATCGTAGCGACGGAGCAGTTCCAGGATGCCCTTGGGCGTGGCACTCACGAAACTGGGCAGTCCCAGTGCCATGCGCCCCACATTGACGGGGGTGAAACCATCCACGTCCTTCTCCCAGGCAATGGCCTCGTTGATGCGTTGCTCGTCGATGTGACGGGGCAGGGGGAGCTGCACGATGAAACCATCCACCTCCTCGTCAGCGTTCAGTTCCTGCACCTTGCTGAGGAGTTCTGCCTCGGTGACATCCTCCTCATAGCGTATCAGGGTACTGCGGAAACCGCAAGCCTCACAGGCCAGCACCTTGTTCTTCACGTAGGTCTCGCTGCCTCCGTCGTGTCCTACCAGGATAGCCACCAGGTGAGGTCGTCTGCCTCCCCCGGCTACTATCTCTTCCACTCTCTCCTTAATCTCGGCCTTGATTGTGGCCGCCGTTGCTTTTCCGTCGATAAGCATATATCTGTGGTTTATGGGTGTTACTAGAATAACTAGATTGACTAGGTTAACTAGAATGACTAGTTTTACTAGCTTAACTAGCTTGACTATGAACTATGAACTGCCCTACATCCCCCTTCCCCTGGCCTTCATCATCTGTGCCATCTGCGCCATCTTGCTCTTGTCGGCCATCAGTCGCATCATCTGGCGTGTCTGGTCAAACTGCTTGATGAGACGGTTTACCTCCTGGATGCTCGTGCCCGAGCCCTTGGCGATACGGTTGCGTCGGCTGGTGTTGAGGATGGCCGGGTTCTCGCGTTCGGCGGGAGTCATGCTCAGTATGATGGCCTCGATGCCCTTGAAGGCATTGTCATCAATGTCGATGTCCTTGATGGCCTTGCCCACACCGGGAATCATGCTGGCCAGGTCCTTGATGTTACCCATCTTCTTGATCTGCTGTATCTGTGCGTAGAAGTCATTGAAGTCGAACTTGTTCTTGCGCAGACGCGCCTCCAGGCGCTTGGCCTCCTTCTCGTCGTACTGCTCCTGTGCCTTCTCCACCAGACTCACGATGTCACCCATGCCCAGGATGCGGTCGGCCATACGTGCCGGGTGGAAGGGGTCGATGGCCTCCATCTTCTCGCCCGTACCCACGAACTTGATGGGCTTGTTCACCACAGTGCGGATGCTGAGGGCAGCACCACCACGTGTGTCACCATCCAGTTTGGTGAGAACCACACCCGTATAGTCCAACCGCTCGTTGAACTCCTTGGCCGTGTTCACGGCATCCTGTCCCGTCATGGCATCCACCACGAAGAGAATCTCGTGCGGATGCGTGGCATCCCGGATGTCCTGTATCTGCTGCATCAGTTCCTCGTCAATGGCCAGACGGCCCGCCGTATCGATGATGACCACGTCGTGCGCCTTGGCACGAGCCTCTTGGATGGCATCCTGGGCCACCTTGACGGGGTCTGTTGCCCCCATCTCCATGTAGCAGGGCACTCCAACCTGGTCAGCCAGCACCTTCAGCTGTTCCATAGCGGCGGGGCGGAACGTATCACAGGCAGCCACCAGTGGGTTCTTGCCTTTTTTCTCCTTCAGCATCTTGGCCAACTTGCCCGTGAAGGTCGTCTTACCCGAACCGTTCAGACCCGCCATGAGGATGATGGTGGGGTCACCCACACGTCCGGGCAGGTTGAGTTCTGCGGTCTCGCCACCCATGAGGGTAGCCAGTTCGTCGTGTACGATCTTCACCATCAGCTGGCTGGGCTTCACGGCGGTGAGCACGTTCTGTCCCAGTGCCTTCTTCTTCACCGTGTCGGTAAAGTCCTTGGCTACGCGGTAGTTGACATCGGCATCCAGCAAGGCACGTCGTACGTCCTTGAGCGTTTCTGCCACATTGATTTCGGTTATCTTGCCTTCACCTTTCAGTATCTTGAAGGACCGTTCCAGTCTCTCGCTTAGATTATCAAACATCTTCTGTATCTTGTTTTATTGATTATTCGTAGCTTTACAACGGCACCCCGTGCACATTTGGCTGCAAAGGTACGGCAATTCTGCCTATTCTCCAAATTTTTACACCATTTTTCTGCACGCGCTTATATATATAATAAGGTGTAAAGCGTAGATATTGCACACGAATACCTCATTGTGTGCATGTTTTCTCTTAAAAAGTTGCACATTTTACTAAAAAGTGTTACCTTTGCAGCCGCAAACCACCTGATACCCCCACCCAGTTACAGGTAATTAGTTTTTAACTCTATAAAAAGATGAAGAAAAATTCAATCCTTTCAGCCGCCCTCCTCACCTTCGGTACCCTGGGTGCCCAGGCCGGCGGTATTCTCACCAACACCAACCAGAACGCTGCCTTCCTGCGCAACTTTGCCCAGGAGGGTCAGATTACCCTGACGAGCCTCTATGCCAATCCTGCGGGTAACGCCTTCCTGAGCCCCGGCTGGCACCTGAGTCTCAACAGCCAGACGGCCATCCAGCAGCGCAACATCAACACCACCTTCCCCCTCTTTGCTCTCAATACCGAGACTCCCGGTCAGGCGACCCACGAGTTCAAAGGCAAGGCCTTAGCCCCCGTCATTCCCTCCTTTACCCTCTCCCACAACTGGGACCGGTGGAGCCTCTCTGCTCACTTCGCCCTCGTGGGTGGTGGCGGCAAGTGTGAGTTCGACAAGGGACTGGGTTCCTTCGAGGCTCTCTACGCCAGCACCATAGCCCAGTCGCTGCCTGGTACGGTGAACGCCATGGTACAGCAGACGGTCACCCAGCAGCTCATGGAAGCCGGTCTCCCCCAGGCACAGGCCCAGGGCATTGCTGCCACGGGAACCTACAATAGCCGGATGACAGGCTATGACCTGGATGCCTACATGAAGGGCCGCAGCTACTACTTCGGCTTGCAGCTGGGTGGTGCCTACAAGATCAAGGACAATCTGAGTGCCTATATCGGCATCCGTGGTGTATATGCCACCTGTAACTACAATGGTTACGTGCAGGACATCAGTGCCAACTATGCCTACAGTTACAACGTACCCGCCATTCCCGGTGCCTTCCCCGGTGCTGAAGGTCAGGGAACCGGTACGGCCGACCTCAACGACAACTCACTGGCACTGAACTGCGACCAGACGGGCTTCGGCATCACTCCCATCTTCGGTCTGGACTGGGAGGTCAACAAGCAGTGGAACCTGGCCATCAAGTACGAGGCTCCCACCCGCATGTCGCTGAAGAACGACAGCCAGATGAACCACTTTGCACAGGCACAGGCTGCCGACCCCACAAGTCCCCTTGCCCAGTTCAAGGACGGCGAGAAGGTACGTGAGGACATCCCCGCCATCCTGGCCGTGGGTGCCGAGTACCGCCCCATCGAGACGGTGCGCCTCGATGCTTCGGTAAAGACCTACTTCGACAAGAGTGCCCGCAAGTACGGCAGCAAGGAGGAGCAGCTGGACCACAACACCTGGGACTTCTGCTTCGGTGCCGAGTACGACTGCACGAAGCTCCTCACGGTGAGTGCTTCATGGCAGCACACGCTCTACGGCATGAGCGATGCCTACATGAACGACCTCTCCTTCAACCTCTCCAGCCACTCCCTGGGTCTGGGTATCCGCCTGCATCCCTCCAAGTACTTCAATGTAGATCTGGGCTACATGCACACCTTCTACGGCGACCGCACGGTGACAACCCCGACGGCCATCGGCAACAAGGTAGATGCCTACAGCCGCAAGAATGACGTGGTGGGCATCGGCTTCAACCTGTACTTCTGATTTCTCTAAGATCAGACAGAATGCCCATTCCTGGCTATCTGTCATAAGCATCCAACTATCAGTAAAATCAGCAAAATCCGTAATCAGAAAACAAAGGGATTACGGATTATGCTGATTTTAGGTGGGTTCTATGAATTCCCACCGTCAAAAGGGTTAATAATTGTGGGTTGACGTTTTGTCATCTTTGGGATTCTTTTCGGCTCAAATTGTAAGTAGACTCGGTCACGTAGCTCGCTACGCTCCCTCTTCAACTTACAATTTGACCTCGAAAATAATTCCAAAATCTGACAAAGCGAATTAATAGAACCCACCTTTACTGATTCTTAGGAGGTATGTTGTCCCAACGACCCGCAGTCATCGTTCTTTGTCCTATCATGGTGCAGTGGGACACTGTACCTCCTGTGAGTCAGTAAGTGGTGAAGCAACACCGTTATTTTTGTGTCAGTTACGACATATCTGAGCTGTTTTTCAGGGAAAATATGCCCTGACATGTGATTTTATCCTGAAAATTGTTTGCGTTTTACATTTTTTTTGTAATTTTGCCCAATCAAATATAATCTCACGAACTAATCGTATAAAGAATCACTAACGAACTCATTTGTTTCAACCATAGATACTAAAAAATCAATCATAACTAACTCTATTATTAACTTAAATTAATTCTACAATGAAGAAATTTATCTCTATTTTTGCTGTAGCATCGCTTTGCTTGGTGACTGCATTCGCCGCAAAGTCGTATGTACTGGCTGCTCCCGAAGGGGAGGAGACTGAAGTTGTGACCCCCGAAGAGCCGGCGGCTCCCGTGGCTCCTGCGCTGGTAGCTACCCAGGCAACGGCCCAGGGTGTGTACCTCACCTTCGACCAGGAACTCTGGATTGACGAAACTCAGGACATCGAACTGGCTGTCATGCAGGGTGAGACCAAGGTGACAGACGCACTCCTTGGCTTCAATCCCAACGAGAACGACTACACCAAGCTCGTAGCTGCCTTCTATGACGAGCTGCAGCCCGGTGCTTACACCCTCGTGCTTCCTGAGAACACCATCTACGGTTACGCCAACGAAGAGAAGACAGTGGCTGTAGCTGCTCAGGAGATTCCCTTCACCATTCATGTAGTGGCCCCCGGTGACTACTATGTCAAGCACGTGACTACGGGCAAGTTCCTTGGTGGTGCCAACTCTTGGGGTACCCGCGCCTCTCTCTTGGATCATGCACAGATTTTCACCGTAGTGGCTCTTGCAGATGGCAAGTACAAGCTCGACTCTCACACCTACAATAATGCTACCAATCATTTCTTGGGTGAAAATTTTATTGACAATGGTGGTAATGAGTTTACCTTTACGGCTGTGGAAGGCGGTGTGAACATCGCCAATGGTGATAAGTTCGTGGCTGCCGTTGATGGTGGTCTGGTGAACACCGCGGAGGCTACCGCTGACGTATGGCAGTTTGTGACCTATGATGAGATGATTGCAGCCCTCGCTAACGCAACGGAGGAGGCTCCCATGGATGCTACCTTCGCCATCAAGGCTGCCAATTTCAGCCGCAATCTTTACAACCATGCTTCTGATCCCAATCCCTGGATTGTGGAGAACTGCAGCAACAAGAATCTCCAAGGTGGTAACAACGAGAACATGTGTGCAGAGTCTTTCCACTCAACCTTCAACATCTACCAGACCTTGAAGAACATGCCTTATGGTGTGTATGCACTCAAGGCTCAGGGCTTCTATCGCATTGATGGCGGTGGCAGCAACGTTCCCGTATTCTACGCCAACGCAGAGACCATGGCCTTCCCCCTCAAGACGGGTACCGAAAACTCAATGGGAGATGCTTCTAAGTCTTTCTCAGCTGGTCTGTACACCATCGAGCCCATCTATGTGCTGGTGGAGAACGGCGAGCTTACCATCGGTGTGAAGAACGAGACAGAGACCAACCTCTGGTGCATCTGGGACAACTTCGAGTTGTCTTATCTGGGTGAGAAGGCCGATTATGAGGCTATCATGATGCCCAAGTTCCTCCCTCAGGCTGAGGCTCTGCTGGCAGAAATCAAGACCCTCAACCAGGAGTACGCTGAGACCCCCATGGAATACAGTGCAAAGTACTACCTGACCTACTATTCTAATGACGAGAACAAGCCCAGACTTGAGACGCTCAGCCAGGTGAAGGAGTCTATCAAAATGCTGACTGAGATTATCGCCAAGGCCAAGAGCTCCGTTGCAGAGTACGCACAGGCTGCCAAGACGGCTGCTTCCATCCAGAAGTATGCTGAGGCTGCTGGTATCAAACTGAACACAGCCAGCTACGAGTATGACTACCAGAATGGTTACCTTTATTTATACAATGGTCATCCCCTCGTAAACGAGTACAACGAGCAGCTGGCTGAGATTCTCTCCAAGACCATCAACAAGACCGACCTCATCCAGAACCCCAGCTTCGAGACCAATGATATGACAGGTTGGACTGCCACGGGCCTCCACGCAGCAGACAACAAGAACTTTGGCATGAGGACTGGTGACATCTTCGTAGAGAATTGGACACCAGGTCCTGGCAAACTTGCTAACGAGACTCTCGAACAGACCATTATTCTCCCTGCCGGTAAGTACATTCTGACCGCAGAGGCACAGCTCCTCCAGCAGGGTGATGCCAGTGTAGTACCTGGTGGTTTCTTCCTCTTTGCTGGTGAGAACAAGTCTGAGATTACCAACCTGGCTGCCACCATCGTGCTTCCCTTCACCGTGGAAAAAGAGGCAGAGGTGGCCATCGGTGCCAAGATTGAAGGTTGTACCGGTAACTGGGCAAGCATCGACAACTTCCGCCTCTTCCAGGCTGTAGATGCCACTACTGTTGACTTTGCCATCACTCCCGAGGCTGGTACTGTTGAGTCTCTCAAGACCATCACCATCAGCGCTCCTGAGGGCGTAGCTCTCACTGTGGCTGACAAGGCTGTCGTTACCGTATATACCGAGAGCAACACCGTAGGTCGCTGGGTAGCAGAATCCCTGAGAAGCAACATGGACGAGAATGGTGTCATCACGCTCAACCTTCCCTATGAATATACCGCTGCTGGTACCTACACCATCGAAATCAACGAGGGTGCCTTCCAGATTGAGGGTGGCGGCTACACCGCAGCCTACACCGAGGCTCTCTGGACCATCGAGTACAAGCCTCTGGAGATTGTTTCATCTGAGCTTTCTTCTAAGGGTGGTTCCATCACCTTCAACAAGGATGTTAGCTTTGCTGGTTACAGCGAGTATCTGACTGACTGCACCCTCACCGATGCCGCTGGCAACAAGGTTGAGTCACAGGTTACCATGTTCGCAGGTACTACTTACAACGAGCTGACCGTACAGTTCGATCCCGAACTGGCTGCCGGTGAGTACACGCTCAACATTCCCGACGGTGCAATCTACGAGTTTGTAAATTGGAGCGTAGGTCAGCCCCTCAAGGCTACGACCATCGACTTCACCATCACTCCCACCGGTGTTGAGGGTATCGCTGCCAATGGCATGAAGGATGGTAAGTTCGTGAAGAACAACCGCATCGTCATCGTAAGAAACGGCAAGGCTTACAACG
>CALZGT010000108.1 GCA_945787235.1 uncultured Prevotellaceae bacterium | reverse complement strand
CGGTGACGTGCCCCGTGGGTACGGACTATGGGAACAAGGGGTTGCAGGAATGGCTGATACACGTGGCGGAGGAGTCGCTCCGCTACGTGGCCAGGCGGGTGCTGCCCGTACGCCTGGCCGCCCTGGCCCGCGAGCATGGGTTCCGGTACAGTGAGGTGGCCATCCACAAGACACGCGGACGCTGGGGCAGCTGCACCTCCAAGGGCAAGATCAACCTCTCCCTCTACCTCCTGCTGCTGCCACGGCACCTGCAGGACTATGTCATGCTCCACGAACTGTGCCACACGCGGGAGATGAACCACAGTGCCCGGTTCTGGGCACAGATGGATGCTGTGACGCAGAACCGGGCACTGGCGTACCGGGAAGAGATGAAAGGCTACGATACCCGTGTGGTGTAGCCCCGAAATTCTCCCTTCAGAGACTGGCAGGAATTACTCTTCGCACAGCTCCGTGAGGATGCCACAGGTGCTCTTCGGGTGGAGGAAGGCGATGTGGAGGCCATCTGCACCCTTACGGGGAGCCTTGTCGATGAGACGTACACCCTGTGCGTCGCAGAAGGCCAGTGCCTCAGCCACGCCATCCTCAACCTTGAAGGCTACGTGGTGAACACCACGGCCACCATTGTCGAGGAACTTCTGTACGGTGCTCTCGGGGCAGGTGGGCTCCAGGAGCTCCAGTTTCACCTCACCGACCTGCATGAAGGCAGTCTTCACCTTCTGGTCTTCTACGACCTCAGTCTTATAGACCTCCAGGCCCAGTACGTCACGGAAATAGGGCAGTACGGCATCGATGCTCTGTACGGCAATACCCAAATGCTCAATCTTTGATACTTTCATCTGTAAGTAAGTTTAGGTGTTATATTATTCGGTTGTTCTCGGGAAATGCCACCTTGGGCTGGAAGGTCTTGGCCTCCTCATAGTCCATGAGGGCGTAGGCAATGATGATACACGTGTCGCCCACCTGTACCTTGCGGGCTGCAGCCCCATTGAGGCAGATGCAGCCGGAGTTGCGCTCGCCTTTGATGACGTAGGTCTCGAAACGCTCACCATTGTTGTTATCGACAATCTGTACCTTCTGGCCGGGCAGGATGTCAACGGCCTCCATCAGTGCCTCGTCGATGGTAATGCTACCCATGTAGTTGAGATTGGCCTCCGTAACCTGCACGCAGTGCAGTTTGGACTTCATCATTTCAATCTGCATAGTATATCCTTTAAATGTAACGTATATGATCAATGAGACGGATGGGGGTGGCACCGCAGAAGACGGTGATGCAGCCCACGATGTGGGGAGCGGCCGTCCAACTATCGACTTCGGCCAGCGTCTCGCCATCCACAATGCTGTAGTACTGCACCTTGAGTCCCTCAATAGCATCGAGGGTGTTCACCACGTAGGCGTGAACCTCACGGACGCTATGGGCCGGCACCAAAGCCTTGCTCTCCTGCATGACGCGGTAGATGTGGGCGGCAAGGGTACGCTCGGCGGGGGCGAGGAGTTCGTTGCGACTGCTGCGTGCCAGACCACTCTCCTCACGGATGACGGGACAGGGCACTATCTGCACGCGGAATCCCAGGTCGGCCACCATGCGGCGTATCACGGCAATCTGTTGGAAGTCCTTCTCGCCGAAATAGGCACGGTCGGCATCCACGTAGTCGAAGAGCTTGCTCACAATCTGGCAGACACCATTAAAATGGCCAGGACGGAAGGCTCCCTCCATGACGCTGTCGGTGGGAGGATAAGAGAAGACACGGGTGTCGGGCTCGGGATAGACCTCCTCGACCGAGGGGGCAAAGACGAGGGTAGCACCATGCCGCTCCAGCAGCGCACAGTCTGCTTCAAGGGTACGGGGATAGCGTTCCAGGTCTGACTTGTCATTGAACTGGGTTGGGTTGAGGAAGATGCTGACCACCGTCACATCATTCTCCTGCACGCTGCGGTCCACCAGAGAGGCATGACCATCGTGCAAGGCACCCATGGTAGGCACAAGACCTATTGTCTTGCCTGCAGCACGCAACTCTTGGAGCCGTTGCTGCAAATCTTTTACTTTACTAACTAATTCCATCATTTTCAATCGGGCCCAAAAGCCCCTTTTCTGAAAAGCGATGCAAAATAACAAAGAATTTGCCACACAGCGAAGAAATGAAGAGTTAAAAAACTAATTTTTCACAAAAAATATCCAAAAAAGAGACGTTACGAGCAAAATATGCACTTTTTTTTGTACCTTTGTCGAACAATTCGTAATCATCTGAAAAATGAAGGCTAAAAGAATCTTGTTCATCACGCAGGAGATAGAACCCTACGTACCTGCCTCCGAGCATACTTTGCTGGGACGCCAAATGTCACAGTACGTCCAGGAACATGGACGTGAGATACGTTCGTTCACTCCCAAGTGGGGCAATATCAACGAACGCAGGAACCAGCTCCATGAGGTCATCCGCCTCTCGGGCATGAACCTCATCATCGATGACACTGACCACCCGCTCATCATCAAGGTGGCGTCCATTCCCTCGGCACGCATGCAGGTGTATTTCATCGACAACGAGGACTTCTTCCACAAGCGTCTTGCCGTGGCAGACAAGGAGGGGAAGGAGTACGAGGACAACGCGCTCAGGGCCATCTTCTATGCACGGGGTGTGCTGGAGACGGTGAAGAAGCTGCGCTGGGTGCCCGAAGTGATACACTGTCAGGGATGGATGGCATCCATCGTACCTGTCCTGCTGAAGACGGCCTACAAGGAGGAACCTTCCTTCCGGGACTGCCGCGTGGTGTTCTCCATCGTGGATCAGCCGCTCACGCTGAACCTGCCTGAGTGCTTCCCTGCCTCTGTGGCCTACCGTGAGTGCACCACCGAGGTGCTGGAGGGTTTCGAGACTCCCCTCACGTCTATGGACCTGCAGCGCCTGGCCATCAAATACAGCGATGGCGTAACGGTCTCTTCGGAGCATGGCGTACCCGAACTGCAGGAGTATGCTGCCTCCATCGGCGTTCCCGTCATGGCTTACCCGGGACAGGACTACGACAAGTACATCGAGTTCTTCGACCAGGTGTGGAGCGAGGGGAAACCCGAAGTGGATGAAGAAGACGAAGACATGTAGGCAATGAATATTGCCCCCCATTGTTAATTGTTAATTGTAAACGATGAAGAAATACCTGAAGTGGCTGCTGATGGGTCTGACCATGACCATGGGATGGACAGGGTGTACCGATGACACGGGCACACTGGGCATTACTGATGACATGGATCATATCAGTTCATCCATTACCCATTATCGTGTAACGACACGTTCCATACCTACCGGTTCCGTCAAGGCCGACAATACCAATGCCTGTCTGGGCAAGGTCATCGACCCTGAGACGGGGTCAACCATCGAAGCGGACTGCGCCGCACAGTTCTACTGTCTGGAGGACTACCAGTTGCCGGACAAGGATCTCATGGTGGACATTACGCTCGACCCGGAAACGGGCGACACCACAGACATCAAGGACGGAGTGAAGTGTGACTCGTGCGAACTGCGCATCTACATCAAGGACTACTACGGGGATGCCAACAACCCCATGAAACTTGAGGTGTATGAACTGAGCGATGAGGTCATCATGGAGGAGGGCGAGACGTACCATACGGACATCGACCTGAGCCAGTACATCAAGAAAGGTGCTGGTCCCATTGCCTCCAAGGTATTCACCACGGAGGACTATATCGTAAGTGAGGAAGACCGCAACAACAGCAGTTACAACAAGAACATACGCGTGGTACTTCCTGCTTCCTTCGGACAGAAAATCCTGGAGAAGGGGTATGCCAATCCCGATGCGCTGAAGACATCCTACCGCTTCATCCGTGAGATTTTCCCAGGTTTCTACCTCAGGATAAGTAACGGGGAGGGTACGATGCTCACCGTGCTGGTCAGCACCGTGAACCTGTACTTCAACTATCGTGACAAGGAGGACAAGAAGGAAATCAACCAGGGTGTGACGCGTTTTGCCGCTACGCCGGAGGTTATCCAGAGTACGCGCTTCACCAATGGCAACATCGACAAACTGCTCCAGGAAACGGGCTATACCTACCTGAAGACTCCGGCAGGTATCTGCACCGAGATGACGTTGCCCATCAACGAGATTTTCAACGAGCATCCCAACGACAGCGTAAGTCTGGCTGAGGTTACCTTGCAGCGCTACAACAAAGACCAGGATGCGTACCAGTTGGGTACGCCCGGCAACCTGCTCCTGGTGCGCAAAGGGCAGATGGAGGAGTTCTTTGCGAAGAAGTCGGTGAACGACAACAAGACGAGTTTCATCACCACTTTCGACTCCTCACACAACACCTATACCTTCACCAACATAGCCCGACTGCTCTCCTACTGCTGGCATGAGAAGAAGACGGCGGCAGAAAAGGAAGGCATCACCGAGGCTGCATGGGAGGCACAGCACCCAGACTGGAACAAGGTGGTACTCATTCCTGTTACGGTGAGCAGTAACAGCAGTGGCTACACGACAAGCGTGAACCATGACATGGGCATGAACAGTGCCAAACTCATCGGTGGGGACACGCCACTGAAGATGCAGGTGGTATATAGCAAGTTCAAGTAAGGAACCAGAGGGTTCCATCCACATACACTGATGGTAACAGACGGTGTTTTGTGCGGCGGGCTGTCGGCCCGTCGTTTCGGTTTCATCCACATACACGAATGGTAACAGACGGCGCAGGCAACGGGATGTTGCAGCGAGCTCGGATGTCACCATTCGTTTGCTTTCAAAAAGACAGCATATTAACTAACCTTTATTATCCAAACAAAAATGAAAAAGATTGTATTGACTTGGCTGCTGTGCATGGTAGCCCTCTTGCCGGTGTTGGCACAGACGCGACGGCCCATCGACAACAAGCACCCGATGTGGCTTGTCCACATCGACGTGTGGAACCAGGCCGACCCTCAGAAGATCATCAACCTCATCCCTGACGACATCAAACCCTTCGTCGTCCTCAACCTCTCCATGTCGTGCGCCTACAACAAGGAGCAGGGTATCTACGAACGTCCCTACAGTGCCATCCGCACCTACAAGTCTTGGGCAACCATCTGCCAGAAGAACAAGATGTGGTTCACCTGTCAGCCTGCCTCGGGCGGACATACGCATATCCAGGACAATGACCTGGAGACTTTCGAATATTTCTTCACCCACTACCCCAACTTCGTAGGATGGAACTACGCAGAACAGTTCTGGGGATTCGACGAGGCCGGTGACCCGAGCTCCAGCTCGCAGGCCAGCCGTCTGGCTCTCTTTGCCAAGCTGGTACCCATGCACCACAAGTACGGTGGTTTCCTCACCATCTCTTTCTGCGGCAACATCTGGTCGCATCCACTGAATCCCGTGGGTATGATGAAGCGCAACAGTGACTTGCGAAAGGCTTGTGAGGAATACCCCGAGAATATCCTGTGGCTCTACAAATATACCACTTCCAGTTGTTTCTACAACAACGAGAGTGTCTGCTTCGGACCCTTCGTGTCGGGATTGGCCAAGAACTACGGTGTGCGCTACGACAACTGCGGATGGAACGGGGCCAACAGTGCGGTACTGGGAGAGAATCACGGCAAGAAGTACCCCATTGCGGCAGGCATCGGTACGGTGATGGAGCAGACGTGCGTGAACGGAGGTGCCGTATGGGACGGACCTGAACTCATCTGGACAGAGGACTTCCAAAATCTGAGCAACACGACTTCCAACGGTTACTCGCAACGTCGCTGGGGCACCTTCCCAGGCTTTGACAATGCGTGGATTGACATGTTCCGCAGGGTCATCGACGGCAGTCTGTACATCCCTTCCCGCGAGGAGGTGGTGGAGAAAACCCACATCATCGTGGTGAACAACGTGACTTCGGGCAATGACGAGGATAAATACGCGGCATGGGGAGACCTCTATGATAATATATATAAGGTGAACGACCCCTTCAACCGCAACAACGGACAGTGGATGGACAACTTCAGCTACATGAAGAGCACGGGACGCTATGGTGCCATCCCCATCACCAACGAACTGTGGGCCGACGATGCGAAGGCCATCGCCAAGAAGGTATATAAGTCCAGCCGCACCACGACATGGCCCACGGCTGCCTCGAAGAAGAATGACTTCAACAAGTACTATCCGGAGGTGAGCCAGGGCGACCTCTACGTGAACCGCTACCGCAACCAGCTCATCACCTACAATCCCTACTCCTACCACAACAGCAAACGGAGGGCCTCTGCGGACATACCGCTGCAGTACAATACGTGCAAGAGCCTTCACCTCAACTACTACCAGCTGTCATCGGGTGCCATCCGTGAGTATGCCGACCACATCGACTTCTATCTCAACAACTACCGTACGGACACCACGACGACACGGACAGACACGATAGTCATCGTGGGTGTGACCTCGGAACCTTCCACGACATTCAAGAAACTGGGCAAGGCTTCTACAAGTCCGGCACCTTCAGGTACCTGCACCAAGAAATACGATGCCGAGAAGCAGACCTATACGGTCAGGGTATCGCACAACGGTCCCTGCAAGGTGACCATCGAGTGCCAGGGAGAGGCCACCGACCGCCTCACGGACTACCTGCCCGACGAAGCTCTCACGGACCTGCCCTTGCAGCCGGGTGACTACCACGGTCCTATCATCGTCGAGGCTGAGGACATGGATTACAAGAACATACAGAACCATGTAACCTTCTACATGGCGGGGTTCTCACACGTCCGCGGGCATTCGGGCAATGGCTTCGTCATCATGGGTACCAATACGGCAGGCTCGCTGCAACACACGCTGAAGGAGGTACCGGAGGAAGGTGAGTACTACATCTCGTTCCGCTATACCAACAGTACCAACAAGACAGGAACGGCGTTGCTCAAGGTGGGTACGACGGCCAAGAACGTGGAGGTAAAGAAGACGGCTACGAACGAATGGCTGCGTACAGGGGCGGTCTTCAACCTGAAGGCGGGCAACAATACGCTGACGCTGACGAACAACAAGGGTATCAACATGACCATAGACCAGATTGTATATCGACCCACGGACGTTGAGGAGGAGAAGTTCGACATCAACGTGCGTGAGGTAGAAAACGGTGTCGTGGTACCCAGCGTGACAGCGGCTGCCGAGGGTGAGGAGGTTCATCTGGAGGCTATTCCTGCCGAGGGCTACCGTCTGGCGGGATGGAACGTACTGCACGGCAATGTGACGGTCAGCGAGGACGGTTACTTCACCATGCCCGATGAGTGGGTGACCCTGGAGCCTGTCTTTGAAGATGTGAGTCTGGTGCTCCGCACCGACCTGGCGAATGCCGTCACGGGTGGACTGCCCACAGGATGGCGCGTGACGCAGGAGAATGCCGAGGTACGCGACTACCCCAACACCTACAGCAGCGGTTCGCGCATCATGAAGGGATTCACGGGTTATCAGAAGGCTGCACTCTACTGGCGTGAAGGAAGTTGTGAATACGGACGGCTGGCGGCATACCCCCTGACGCTCACTCCGGGACATTACCAGCTGAGCTATGCCATGGCGGCATGGAAGGGTTCTCCTGCCTTCAAGGCAGAGGTACTGGATGCCAAGGGTAATGTCGTGACTTCGGGAGCAGACAACAGCACGGCTGTCAAGTTCACTGCCATGCCCAACCTGAACGGCAACAGTGGAGGCAACGTGACCTCAAGCAAGAAGCGCACGCTGTCCTTCGAGATTAAGGAAGAGGGTAACTACATCATCCGCTTCAGCAACTACAATGACGCGGGAGGCTACCAGGAATTCCTGCTGGTTCACTGCCAGCTCAACCATGACCTCGAGGCGGACGGCATTCATGACGTAAGCAACGAGGAAGGCCAAGGACAGCGCATGCAGCCGGGCATCTACAACATGATGGGCATGAAGGTGCCCTCGGCACAGCGCGGCATACACATCGTAAGGACTGCTGACGGGCGTACCGTCAAGGTGCTGCGATAAAACATACCACTCTGCACGCCACCCCCTTGCTGCTGAGGTTGGTTTTAGAGAACCTCTCTCAGCAGTAAGGGGGTGGTTGCACCAAGGTGGGGAAGACCCACAGAGGGCCACAACACTG
>CALZGT010000107.1 GCA_945787235.1 uncultured Prevotellaceae bacterium | reverse complement strand
CCGACAAACTTCCCTATGGAGCCAGCCTCATAGGTGTTTCGGAGATAGAGAACAGCCGTGTGATGCAAGACCTGATCAACCAGCCTTGCATGAAGGAGCGCGGCTATCAGTTCGTGCACATCGAGGGGCCTGACCGCCGTGGTGTGGATTGTGCCCTCCTCTACAACCCCAAGGCTTTCCTGGTGGAGAAGTCCTTCCTGAAGCAGTACGTATATGAAAATGGAGACACCGCACACAAGACCCGCGGTTTCCTTACCGTCCAGGGCAAACTGGCCGGGGATGACCTTACCGTCATCGTGTGCCACTGGCCCAGCCGTGCCGCAGAGGGCAAGTTCCGCGACTGGGGCGGCAAGCAGGTGCGCCAGCTCACGGACAGCATACGCAGCAGCCAACCCGGGATGCATATCGTGGTGATGGGAGACATGAACGATGACCCCGACAACAGTTCCATGGCAGAGTTCCTGGGAGCCAAGCGCAAGGAGAAGGACGTAGAGGCCGGTGACTTCTACAATCCCTGGTGGGACATCCTCCGCGGTAAGGGACAAGGCACCCTCTCCTATCAGGGCGGTTGGAACCTTTTCGACCAGATTGTCTTCAGCCAGAACATGATAAAGGGCCGGAAGGACAAGGACTACAAGGAACTGACCCTTCACAGTTATCACATTTTCCGCCGCGATTATCTTATCCAGCAGTCCGGCAAGTACAAGGGGTCTCCCAAGCGCACCCATTCCGGCGGTGTGTGGCTGGACGGGTACAGTGACCACCTTCCCACGGTGGCCTACCTTGTGAAGGAGAAGTAACCCTCCTTTCAGAGGCATAGAGGAAAGAAACAAATCAGAGAAAAATACATTCTTAGTTATTCATTCAAATTACTAATTTATTTATTATGGTAAGTTACAAAGAACTGGGTCTGGTGAACACCCGTGAAATGTTTGCCAAGGCAGTGGCTGGTGGCTATGCTATTCCTGCCTTCAACTTCAACACCATGGAGCAGATGCAGGCCATCGTAATGGCTGCCGTAGAGTGCAAGTCTCCCGTCATCATGCAGGTATCTAAGGGTGCCCGCAACTATGCCAACGGTACCATCCTGCGCAACCTGGCCAAGGGTGCTGTGGAGTATGCTAAGGAACTGGGCTGCGAGAATCCCCAGATCGTGCTGCACCTTGACCACGGTGACAGCTTCGAGCTGTGCAAGGACTGCATCGACAACGGTTTCTCTTCTGTCATGATTGACGGTTCTCACCTTCCCTACGAGGAGAACATCGCCCTCACCAAGAAGGTGGTAGAGTATGCCCATGCCCATGACGTTACCGTAGAGGCAGAGCTCGGTGTGCTGGCAGGTGTGGAGGACGAGGTAGCGGCTGCCGAGTCTCACTATACCAAGCCCGAGGAGGTTATCGACTTCACCAGCAAGACTGGCTGCGACTCTCTGGCTATCTCCATCGGTACCTCTCATGGTGCTCACAAGTTCACTCCCGAGCAGTGCACCCTCGTGAACGGCGTTCTCGTTCCTCCTCCATTGGCTTTCGACATCCTGGCCGAGATCGAGAAGAAGCTCCCTGGCTTCCCCATCGTTCTCCACGGTTCTTCTTCCGTTCCCATGGACGAGGTGAACACCATCAACAAGTTCGGTGGTAAGCTGGAGGCTGCCATCGGTATTCCCGAGGAGCAGCTGCGCCAGGCTTCCAAGAGTGCTGTCTGCAAGATCAACATCGACTCAGACTCTCGTCTGGCCATGACCGCTGCCATCCGTCAGCACCTGGCAGAGCACCCCGGAGACTTCGATCCCCGTCAGTACCTGAAGCCTGCCCGTGAGAACATGAAGAAGATGTACGAGCACAAGATTGTCAACGTACTTGGTTCTGACAACAAGCTCTGATTCACAGGAACAAGAAAACACAGAGGGGCTCCGCAGCGTGCGGAGCCCCTTGTTTGTGGTGGGGTATTACCCTTGCTCTCTTGGGGCAATGGTCATTCCGTCTCAATAGGAATACGTGTCACCCTCCGTCCACTCCGTCATGATGTGTCCGTGAGCATCCACGCAGTGGTCGTGAACGCCGTTCTTGCGTTCGTTGCTGAGCTCCATCCATACGGCGGTACATTCCGGGTAGTGTACTTCACGCTTGGTTATCTTAGACGCGATGCGTTCCTTCTGTGCTACGGTGAGGCTGGCCCACCATTCATCCATTGTGTAGTTCATGTGATGTGGTTTTATGTTTGTTATTATTGTTCGAGTCTCTCAATGCCACCCGTCTGGGGTACGAAAGTAACTTTGGTGGTCGTTCCCTTGTTGAAGAGCACGTCACTGAGTATCTCTGTCGTTCCAAACTGCCCCATGGGTATCTCCTGGCGGACATATTCCTGCTTGCCGTCATGGATGACAACCCTCTCGCGCACGGGTACATTATAATATATGCCCTTTTCCATCTTGGCCTTCTTCTTTTCTGTGGCTTCGTCGTTTACCGTCTGCGGAAGCGGTGCCACGGGCGTGATGTTCAGGAGGATGGGGGCTCCAGCCAGGTCATCGTTATCTACCACACCCAGTTTCTTTGAGAATCGCATCAGCAGGCTTTCCCCCTGCTGTTCCGGACAGACGTACAGCACCTTGTATTCGGTACTCCGGCTTGTGGTGCCCTTGAAAAGCTGTTCCAGGGCATTGGCCTGCAAGTCAAGCTGGTCGAGCATGATTTTCAGTTGTGCTCCATCCTTGGGAAGATTGTCTGCCTCGCCCCGCACCAAAGCGTTGCGTGATTCGCGGATGTCATAGATTTCCTGTGCACACAGTTCCGCCATCTTGGAGAGGCTGCTGGCCTTCAGTATTTCCTGCGACATGAAGTCGCGGGGGGTGGGAATCTTGGCTGCTTCCACGTTGGAGGGCACGGCACTCATGGCAGGCTGCTCCACCTCCTTGTTGATGCTCAGGAGTAGTCCGTCGGGGGTCAGCGTCACCAGTGGGGCGATGGTCTTGCTCTTCACCTTGACGTTGTAAGCCTTTGTCTTGTCCACCATGCCGTAGCTTTCCACCTGAATGCCCTTGATGGCATAGGTGATGCTGCTGGATGTGGGGACATTGTTCAGGCGCAGATAGTTGAAGGCATACTTGCTCAGTTCTCCGGGCTTGATGACGGTCTTCTCCATTTCCACGACGACACGCAGCGCAGTGCGCGGCAGGAAATAGTTGATGCCCTCCAGCGTCGAACCAGGGATGAAAGGCTCCACCTCTGTCTGTGCGTGGACGGTAGCGGTGCTGAAGGCTGTGAGGGCGACTAAGAGTATTGGCTTGTAGTTCATGTGGAATAGTTCATAGTTCATAGTTCATAGTTGCTTGTTCTCAGTTCCTGGAAGGCTTTGCCTAAATGAGTGACGATGTCGCTTGCCAGCATGGACTCTTCGCTCAGGTCGTGGGCCGCCAGGTCGCCGGCAGAAGCATGAAGCCACACACCCAGGATGGCTGCTTCGCTCGGGGCATATCCCTGTGCCAGGAGACCCGTGAGAATGCCCGTAAGGACATCACCACTGCCAGGTGTCGCCATGCCCGCATTGCCACGAGGGCAGAAGAAAACCCGTCCCTGGGGGGTGCAGATGGCCGTGTAGTGGCCTTTCAGTATGACATAGACGTGATACTGCAATGCCAGTTCCGTGGCACGCATCAGACGTTCGTAGCTGCTGGTACAGCTGCCCGTCATGCGTTCCAGTTCCTTGACGTGTGGCGTCAGGATGCTTCCCGAAGGCAAGTGTCCCATCCATTCCCTGTGTTCTCCCAGGATGTTCAGGGCATCCGCATCCACCACCATGGGCATGTCTGCCAGTGCCAGGTATTCGTGTACGGCATGAACGGTAGCCGGGTCCTTCCCTATGCCGGGCCCTAATCCTATGGTGGCATACGGACTGATGTCCGGTGTGTCAGAAATGCACCTGTTGTTCCTGTCCGGCCACATCACCGCTTCAGGTACGCTGATCTGGATGATGGTGTTGTTGGCAGCCCCCGTGTGAAGCGTCAGCTTGCCCGTTCCGCTTCGCAGGCATCCCTGGCAGGATAGGATGGCAGCCCCGGCCATGCCGTAGCAGCCGGCCACCAGGAGCGCGTGTCCCAAGTTGCCCTTATGGGCGAAGACAGACCGTGTGCGGAGCATGTCCTGCACATCCTGCTTCTCGATGAGGGAATAGGGCGTGTTGGCCTTTGTCATGCCTTCGGGCGAGAGACGAATGTCCAGTGTCTTCCATTCTCCGACACACGTTTCGTTGTCTGCCATCAGAAAGGCCAGTTTGGGCAACTGCATGGTGAGGGTCAGTTCTGCGTGGATAACTGTGTTGCGGTCGGTGAAGGAGTTGTCCTCGCACATCAGGCCACTGGGCACGTCAATGCTCACCACATGCGCATGCAACGAGTTGATTTTTCTTACCACTACGGCAAAGCCCCCCGACAGCGGACCTCTCATGCCCGTTCCGAAGAGAGCATCTACCACGATGTCCTGCTGATGGACTTTCGGGAAGTCGAACCCCTGTGTGATCTCCTTCAGCACCAAGCGTTCGTGTGCCGTTTCCTCCTCCAGTATTTCCAACAGGCGGTCACGGTTTATCTCACAATCTACACTCAGCTTCCCCTTGATGTTGAAAAGGAAAACCGCCACGCGATACCCCTGGTGAAATAGCAGGCGGGCCACGGCGAGGCCATCCCCACCGTTGTTGCCGGCGCCGGCAAAGACGAACACCGTGCGCTGCTTGTCCCATCGCCTCATGATTTCTGCCGCAATGGCACGCGAGGCGCGCTCCATCAGGTCGATGGAGTCAATGGGTTCGTTCTCTATGGTATAGAGGTCGAGTTCCTTGTGCTGTGTGCCAGTGAGTATCTTCATGCTGTGTGGTAATTGATTTGCAAATGTACTGAAAATAATCCATAAAACACAATCCGATAACCGTATTTCAACAGAAATGAAAAGCAAAACGTCGTTTTTGGCCATATTTTTCATCTTTCTGTAGGAAATTCCAAACTTTTTAGTAATTTTGCAACGCATAAAGTGTATGACAAGCCCATGATACAAGTATTAGACAAGCAATTTGAAGTGTCCATTCCCGAGTCGGAGATACGCAGGCAGGTAGGCCGGGTGGCTTCGGAGATAACCCGTGACTATGAAGGCCAGACTCCCGTGTTCCTGGCCATACTCAATGGTTCGTTCATCTTTGCCGCCGACCTGCTCCGTGAGGTTTCCCTGCCCTGTGAGGTTTCCTTCGTGAAGCTGGCTTCCTACGAGGGAGTGAATTCCACGGGGCGGATACATGAGATGATAGGTCTGAACGTGGACATCACCGACCGTCCCGTCATCATCATCGAAGACATCGTGGAGTCCGGACTTACCATGGCCCACATGCTGGAAACCCTCCGTAAGCACAATCCCAGAAGCATTGACGTGTGTACGCTCTTCCTGAAGCCCAACAAACTGAAGGTGCAGCTGGACATCCGTTACCGGTGCTTCGAGATACCCGATGACTTCATCCTGGGCTACGGCCTCGACTACAACCAGCAGGGGCGCAATACGAAGGATATATATACCATTAAAGAATAGTTTGTTAAAGAATAGTTTGATAAATGAAGAACATTATTATTTTCGGTGCCCCGGGCAGTGGCAAGGGTACCTACAGTGATGAGATTGTAAAGCGTTATGGCATGGGCCACATCAGCACCGGCGATGTGCTCCGTGCCCAGATTAAGGCAGGTACTGAGTTGGGCAAGACCGCCCAGGGTTACATCGACAACGGCCAGCTCCTGCCCGACTCCCTGATGATAGACATCCTGGCTGACACCTACGACAAGATGCCTGCCGGACAGGGTGTCATCTTTGACGGTTTCCCCCGCACCATTGCCCAGGCCGAGGCTCTGAAGCAGATGCTCGCAGAGCGCAAGCACGACATGGGTGTCATGGTGGAACTCGTCGTGGATGAAGAGACACTGCTGGCCCGCCTCCTGAACCGTGCCGTTGAGCAGGGACGTGCCGACGACAACGAGGAGACTATCAAGAAGCGTTTCGCCGTATATCATGCCCAGACGGAACCTCTGGCAGAGTGGTTTGAGAAGGAAGGCATGCGCCACACCTTTACCTGGAAGGGGGACAAGGAAGTCATGCTGGGTGAGATTTTCGCATACCTCGACACCCTGAAGTAAATGGCAGAGTCCAATTTCGTAGATTATGTCAAGATAGTCTGCCGCTCGGGCAAGGGTGGCAGGGGCAGTGCCCACATGCACCGCGCCAAGTACGCTCCCAACGGTGGTCCCGATGGGGGCGACGGTGGGCGTGGCGGACACGTATATCTGCGTGGCAACCGGAATTACTGGACTTTGCTTCATCTGCGTTTCGACCGCCACATCTTCGCCGGTCACGGTGGCAATGGAGGTAAGAGTGGCAGCACGGGAGCCAAGGGAGAAGACCGTTACATCGACGTGCCCTGCGGCACAGTGGTATATAATGCCGACACCGGTGAGTACATCTGTGACGTGAAGCGCGACGGGGAGGTTGTCATGCTCCTGCGTGGCGGTCGTGGAGGTTTGGGCAACAAGCACTTTGCCACGGCTACCAACCAGGCACCGCGTTATGCCCAGCCCGGCGAGCCCATGATGGAACTTACCGTCATCATGGAACTCAAGTTGCTGGCTGACGTAGGACTGGTCGGTTTCCCCAATGCCGGCAAATCCACTCTGCTCAGCACCCTTTCCTCAGCCCGTCCCAAGATAGCCAACTACCCCTTCACCACCATGGAGCCTTCCCTGGGTATCGTCTCCTACCGCGACAACCAGTCCTTTGTCATGGCCGACATACCCGGTATCATCGAGGGTGCCAGTGAGGGGCGTGGTCTCGGCTTGCGTTTCCTGCGGCATATCGAGCGCAACTCCCTGCTGCTGTTCATGGTGCCGGGCGACACGGACGACATCCGCAAGGAATATGAGATATTGCTCCATGAGGTGGGCAGTTTCAATCCTGAACTCATGGACAAGCAGCGCGTGCTGGCCATCACGAAGAGTGACCTCCTCGACGAGGAACTCATTGAGATGCTCTCGGCCGACCTGCCCGATGACCTTCCCGTGGTTTTCATCTCGGCCGTGGCCCAACAGGGAATCTCCGAACTCAAGGACATCCTGTGGGCAGCCCTCAACAGCGAGAGCAACAAGCTCCAGGCCATCCTGGACGATGAGCGCATCGTACACAGGAACAAGGACCTCACGCACCTGCACGACGAGATGCAGGAGGAGGGTGAGGACCTTGCCATTCCCGTGGACGAGGATATGGACATCGAGGAACTGGAGGACTACGAGGTAGAAGACTGGGACGAATGATGAGCCGAGGACATGCATATAGTATATGACCTTCATCCGCAGGTGCTGGCCTTTACCGCAGGCATGGGATGCCATGGTACTGAGCCGGGGGTGGATGCCCGTCAGGTGGGCATACAAGCAGGTGAGGAGTACATTCCTTCCTCCCGCCTCTTCATCCCCCGTCAGACGCACAGCGTCCATGTCGGATGGGCAGAAGGCCCGGGAGAGATGCCCGACACCGATGCCGTCATCACCCGTATGCCTGGTCTCTGTGTAGCCGTCAAGACGGCCGACTGCATTCCCATCCTTCTCTATGACAGCCGTCAGCAGTTGGTGGCGGCCGTTCATGCGGGATGGAGAGGCACGGTGGGCAGGATTCTCAGCCGTACCCTGCAGGAGATGCAAAGCCAGGGGGAAGATGTCCATGCCGTGATAGGTCCTGGTATCTCGCTGGCCGGTTTTGAGGTGGGGGATGAGGTCTATGAGTCCTTCCTGCAGGCTGGCTTCCCTATGGAGCGCATGTCACGACGCTACCCTGGCAATCCTTCCAAGTGGCACATCGACCTCTGGGAGGCCAACCGCTGGCAACTGCTTCAGGCTGGTGTGGAGCACATCCATGTGGCAGGCATCTGTACCCTCCTGTCCCCTGGGCAGTTCTATTCGGCCCGCCGCGAAACGATACATACAGGCCGTAACCTCAGTGGCATCATGCTCAGGTCATGACAAGGTACGAGAGTACCTAAGAGTGCAACTCAAAGATAATTAGTGTCTACTGAATAATTTATAATTCTTTGATAATTAAGTTTATATAACA
>CALZGT010000106.1 GCA_945787235.1 uncultured Prevotellaceae bacterium | reverse complement strand
GGGAAAGCAGAGGGAGGCATCCACGAAACGGAAACCATAGAGCGAACGCTCATTGTGCAGGCGACGTACCACGGCCATGTCGCCGTTAGCCAGGAAGGATTCCCCGGCCGTACGCTGTTTTCCACCCGCAGCCCCCTGCGGTTTTCTTTCTCCCCCCTCCTCCTTCAGCCAGTAGTAGTTGTTCTTCACCACGATGAGCTGTTCACCACTGCTCAGTTCTTCCTCATAGCCCAGGATGCGTGCGCGTATGCCCAGGTTAAAGATGTTGGCACGCTTGTTGCTCCGCGTCACCACGATGGTCTCGTCCTGTCCCACGTGGTAGTAACTGTCCTCCAAACGCTCTATCAGTTCGTTGCCCATGACCACCTCGATGTCGGCAAAGGGAGCCACACGGAGTTGTGGGAAGTGATGCGTTTCGTCCTGCTGAAGGAGGTTGCGTATCATCGTGGCGTTCCACAGTATGCCCGAGTCATGCTCCTGGCGTACCACCTCCGTCAGGTGGCTCTCCGTCACGGTGAGTCCGTACCCGGCCAGGATGCCTTTGTCCAAGGCAGGACTCAGCGTCTCGCCCACGGGAGGCAACTGGGCCGTGTCGCCCACCAGCATCAGGCGGCAGTCCTCCCCCCCATAGACGAACTCCATGAGGTCATCCAGCAGACGCCCCGTGCCGAACTGCACCCCGGAGAGTCCGTCGTGGGCTATCATGGAGGCTTCATCGACGATGAAGAGGGTCTGGTGGTTCAGCATCCCCGGGATGAGGGAGAAGGAGGGTTCCGGCCCGACCTTCTCGCGGTAGATGTGATGGTGGATGGTGTAGGCCTGCTGACCGGCATGGAGCGAGAAGACCTTGGCGGCCCTGCCCGTGGGTGCCAGCAATACCACACGCTGCTGCCAAGCCACGAGTGCCTTCACCACGGCACTCACCAGTGTCGTCTTTCCCGTGCCCGCATACCCCGTCAGCAGAAACAGTGAGGCGGACTCCCTCGAAAGGTAGAATTCCACGAAACGGGAGATGGCTTTCTGCTGTTCTACCGTCGGTTTTGATGCAAAATTTTGCTCGATAAGGGCCTCTAATGAGTTATTTGCCATGTTTTTTATTAAAAAAATGCTTCGAAAATCAATTATTAAAATTATTTATCTTATTTTTGCGTTGCGAATATAAATAAAAAAATCAAAATAACATCATGAAAAAGGTAATTAATGGCATTTTATTGCTCTGTGCGCTTGCTTTGGCGTGGATTTGTGTAGGAAGTATTGTCGATGACCAGGAAGTAGAGGCACAGATTGACGGAAGAAAGAAGGTAGTCATTGCTCGTCTGCTTGACATCAAGAAGGCACAGGAGGCCTACAAGGAGCAACATGACACGACGCTCTTCTATTTTGATGAGGAGTCAGAGGAAGAGAAGAAGGCTACTTTCGGCTGCTATGCAGAGAATTTCGATGACCTCATCGCTTTCCTCAAGACGGCACGCTACCCCGAGCAGATCCGCAAGGAGGGTGTCATCCAGGAGGGTGCACAGCGTAAGGGATGGACAGAGAAGAAGGTGGCTGACCACATCTACCAGCTTCGTCAGAGCGGTGAGAGCGATGAGGCTATCCGCGAGAAGCTGAAGGCTGAGGAGCTCCCCGGTGTATGGTGCGACACCATCTGGGCCGAGAACCCTATCAAGGCTATCTTCGGACGTGAGGACTATCCCGTGGACTCTCTGCGCTACATCCCCTTCTCCAACGAGCCCAACGAGCTTTATCCCGACAAGGCTGAGGGTGAGTTCCTGGAGTTCGACATGCAGGCCATGGTTCACTTCAAGATGAAGGTGCCCATGAACTACGTCATGCAGTGTGAGGCTCACTTTAACACTTTCCTGACCAAGGAGGGACTGGGCAACGTGGGTAACAACAAGCGCAAGAATCTGGTGCAGCAGGAGGAGGAGCGCGGCAACTATCCTGGCCTGCGGATTGGTGACATAGCAAACTGGAACAATAATGCCGGTAACTGGGAATAATTCAACCTTATATAATATGTCCATCCGCATCACTGCGGATGGATTTTCTTTTGTCATTACCGAGGCATCCTCAGGTGGTGTTGTCTGTAGTGAGTCTTACCCCACAGAGCAGGGGGGCGTGGGACGTACCCTGCTGAGGAGGGTGGCCCAGAGTGAGGCTTGCCGGTTTACGCCTCAGCGTGTCTGTGTGGTGGTGGACAGCGAGTCGGTCTGCGTGCCCCTCGCTGATTTCCGTCCCGAAGACCTCAGGCAGCACTATGCCCTGGTCTATGGGGAGGTGGATTTCAACCAGCACAGGTTGTGCTACTCCGTACTCCCCGAACTGCAGGTCGTGGAGGTCTTCACCGTGCCCCGCGATGTCTGTGGGGCAGTCTCGGGCACCTGGCCTGAGGCCACCTATACCAGTGCCTCCTCCATGGTGCTGAATCATGCGGCAGCCTTCTGCCTCGAGTGCGGGGGTGAGGGCAACTGTCTCTTTGCCTATCTCGAAGACAGGCAGTTCTTCCTCCTCTCCATGACCCAGGGGCAGCTGCGCTACTCCAACCATTTCGTGGTGGAGGAGAAGCAGAACGCACTCTTCTTCCTCCTCTCCGTGTGGAAGGAACTCTCGCTGGATGTCTTCCGCGATGTGTGCTACCTGGGAGGGAATGCGCTGGCACAGCAGGTGGCCGAGGAGGCGCGTACCTACCTTCAGCAGGTGGAGTGGATGGGTCAGCTGGACCTGACGCATCTGTAAGGTAGGTTCTACTGAGAATTGTATTATTCTGATTCCACCTTAAAATGCTATTCTATGCGAGTCATCACAGGAAAATACAAGGGCCGTCATTTCGATGTGCCACGCACCTTCAAGGCCCGTCCTACCACGGACTTTGCCAAGGAGAATCTTTTTAATGTGCTCAACAGCTATGTCGATTGGGACGAGGGGCCCGTGGCCCTGGATCTCTTTGCCGGTACGGGCAGCATCACGCTTGAATTGCTCTCGCGTGGGTGCAGCCGCGTCATCAGCATCGAGAAGGATCGACTGCACTATGGTTTCATCAAGGGGTTCCTGGACAAGCTGGGCGATGAGGCCGGACTGCCCGTCTGCGGCGACGTCTTCAAGTACCTGAGCCGTTGTCATGAGCAGTTCGACATCGTCTTTGCCGACCCTCCCTACCAGTTGGAGAACCTCGCGGACATTCCCGACATCGTCCTCGACCATGGTCTGCTGCGTGAGGAGGGATTGCTGGTCCTGGAGCATGGCAAGATCCATGACTTCAGCGCACATCCCCGTTTCGTCGAGCATCGTGCCTGGGGCAGCGTCAACTTCTCCTTCTTTAGGTAAGAGAAAAATAAATTTCTCCCACCTGAAGTAGGAGAGGTATAAACGAAAAGAGAGCAACGTTTGTTGCTCTCTCTCTTGTTGGGCTACCCGGACTCGAACCAGGAAAGGCAGGACCAGAATCTGCAGTGTTACCATTACACCATAGCCCAATGTCTTGGAGTGAAACTCGCTTGTTTCTCATTTCCGAGTGCAAAGGTACTGCTTTTTTTCGAAACTGCAAATTTTTACCGCTTTTTTTTGCTGAAAAAAGTGAAAAAATGGTAAATAGGGCACATTTAGGCCGCGAAATTTCAGTGAAAGAAGGATTCTTCGTATCTTTGCACACGTTATTATAATATATATAAGGAGAAGAATAAAAAATATGTTGGATACCGAAAAAATGGTAGATGCCATAGTGAAGGCCCTGCAGGACAAGAAAGGCAGCCGCATCACTATAGCCAATCTTACGGAACTGGAAGAAACGATCTGCAAATACTTTATTGTATGTACCGGAAACTCACCCAACCAGGTGGCGGCACTTGCACGCAACGTGGACGATGAGGTACGGAAGGCGGGAGGAGGACACCCCGCCGGCATTGTGGGCTTGCAGCATGCCATCTGGGTGGCCATGGATTATGGCGACGTGATGGTGCATGTCTTCCTGCCGGAAGAACGTGAGTTCTACGACCTGGAACATCTCTGGGAGGATGCCATGCTGACCGAGTTGCCCGACGAGTATTAATTTGACGGTGGGTTTTCACAGAACCCACTATAACCCTATTTCCCCAAACAACAATCAAGAAAACCCATGGACAATCAAAATGATAAGCCACGCTTCAACCTGTCGTGGATATACATCATCGTGGCAGTAGCCCTCGGCTATCTGTTCATGACCAACGACAGTGGTGGCACCAAGGAAGGGGCCTACAGAAAGGCTACCTACAGTGAGTTTCAGGACTATGTCGATAAGGGCTGGTGCAGCCGCATCGTAGTGAACCAGAAGGAGGGTGAACTGCGGATGTACGTCGAACCCGAGCATACGCGCGACATCTTCAAGCGCGACGTGAAGGGCAAGCGGGAGGCTTACCTCGAGGTGCTCTGTCCCGCAGAGGGCATACAACCCTATGTGGATGCCCTGAACAGTGACTCTGCCTACGTCAGCCAGTATGGCAAGGTGAAGGTGGAGTACGAGCAGACGGACGGGATGCTCACCAACCTCATCTGGCAGTTCCTGCCCTTCATCGTGCTCATCTTCTTCTGGGTGTTCCTCATGCGCCGCATGGGGGGCGGTGCCGGGGGAGGCATCTTCAGCGTGGGACGCAGCAAGGCCAAGCTCGTGGATAAGAAGAACGGTCCCAAGGTCACCTTCCAGGATGTGGCGGGTCAGCATGGGGCCAAGCAAGAGGTGCAGGAGATTGTGGAGTTCCTGAAGAATCCGCAGAAATACACCGAACTGGGAGGCAAGATTCCCAAGGGTGCTCTCCTGGTGGGACCTCCGGGAACGGGTAAGACGCTGCTGGCCAAGGCCGTGGCAGGTGAGGCAGACGTGCCTTTCTTCTCCATGTCGGGTTCGGACTTCGTAGAGATGTTCGTGGGCGTGGGTGCCAGCCGTGTGCGTGACCTCTTCCGTCAGGCCAAGGAGAAGAGTCCCTGCATCATCTTCATCGACGAGATTGATGCCATAGGCCGTGCCCGTGGCAAGAACCCCGCCATGGGAGGCAATGACGAGCGTGAGAGTACGCTGAACCAGTTGCTCACCGAGATGGATGGTTTCGGCACCAACAGTGGTGTCATCATCCTGGCGGCTACCAACCGTGCAGACATCCTGGACAAGGCACTGCTGCGTGCGGGGCGTTTCGACCGCCAGATTCATGTGGATTTGCCTGACCTCTCGGAGCGTCATGCCATCTTCAACGTCCACCTGAAGAACGTGAAGACGGACGAGTCGCTCGACATAGATTTCCTGGCCCGGCAGACACCGGGATTCAGCGGAGCTGACATCGCCAACGTGTGCAACGAGGCGGCCCTCATCGCGGCACGCCACGACAAGAAGGTGGTGACGAAGGATGACTTCATCGCGGCGGTGGACCGCATCATCGGGGGACTGGAGAAGAAGACCAAGGTCATGACGGACGAGGAAAAGCGTACCATTGCGCTTCATGAGGCCGGTCATGCCACCATCTCCTGGAACCTGCAGTATGCCAACCCGCTGGTCAAGGTGACCATCGTGCCGCGTGGACGGGCCTTGGGAGCGGCTTGGTACCTGCCCGAGGAAAGGCAGATCACCACCAAGGAGCAGCTGCTCGATGAGATGTGTGCCCTGCTGGGTGGACGTGCCGCGGAGGAACTCTTCACGGGACATATCTCCAGTGGTGCCATGAACGACCTGGAGCGCGTCACCAAGCAGGCTTACTCCATGGTGGCCTTCATGGGCATGAGCGACAAGCTGGCCAACCTGTGCTACTACAACAACCAGGAGTACAGTTTCCAGCGTCCTTACTCCGAGGACACCGCAAGGCTCATTGACGAGGAGTGCAAGGCCATGATAGCCGAACAGTATGAGCGTGCCAAACGGCTGTTGCTGGAGAAGAAGGAGGGTCATGCCGCACTGGCACAGCTCCTGGTAGATAGCGAGGTCATCTATGCCGAGGACGTGGAGCGTATCTTTGGGAAACGTCCCTGGACAAGCCGTACGGAGCAGTTGCTGGAGGCCAATCAGGAACAGCAGGAGAAAGCTACTGCCGCCGGCACAGGGGACAGCCCAGAAGAAAAGCATTAAATCAATACCTTAATATCGAAAGACATGAAAAATTTCATCACACGCACGCTGACAAGCATCCTCTTCGTAGCGGTGCTGGTGGGGTGCATCCTCTACGGCAGGCACTCCTTCGGAGGACTCTTCGTGCTGATTACCGCCCTCAGCGTTGCTGAGTTCTGCCGTATCGTCAACGCACGGGAGGGGGTGCAGGTCAATGCCGTCATCACCACCATCTCTGGAGCCCTGCTCTTCATGGCCTTCTATCTCTATGCGAGTGGGTCATGCGATGCGGCCATCTTCTTCCCCTACCTGCTGAGCCTCCTTTACCTCCTGGTGTCGGAGCTTTATCTCAAGCAGGAGAATCCCCTCAACAACTGGGCTTACGCACTCATGGCGCAACTCTATGTGGCCCTGCCCTTTGCCCTCCTCAACGTGCTCTATTTCCAGACGGACCCGGCTCATCCCACTTTCGTCGTGGAGCACTGGAACGTGCCCCTGGCTGTCTTCTGCTTCCTGTGGGCCAGTGACGCCGGGGCCTATTGTGTGGGCTCTGTACTGGGCCGCTATTTCCCTGCCCGCCTCTTCCCCCGCATCTCTCCCAAGAAGTCGTGGGTAGGAAGCATCGGAGGCGGACTACTGGCCATGGCCGTAGCGGCTGTCTTCCACCATTTCGACCCCATGTTCAGCCTCCCCGCCTGGATGGGATTCGGTCTCGTGGTGACGGTCTTCGGCACCTGGGGTGACCTGGTGGAGAGTCTCATCAAGCGTACGCTGGGCATCAAGGACAGCGGACATGTGCTGCCGGGGCATGGCGGCATGCTTGACCGCTTCGACAGCAGCCTGCTGGCCATACCGGCCTCGGTGGTGTATCTGCATCTCGTGCAGATGTATGGCTGCTGAATAAATTGACGACAAAAAACATCATATATGGAAAAGCAATTCAAAAGAACTACCGTGACATCGGCACTTCCCTACGCCAACGGACCCGTCCACATCGGACATCTGGCTGGTGTCTATGTGCCCGCAGATATCTATGTGCGTTACCTCAGGCTGAAGGGACGCGAGGTGCTCTTCATCGGAGGCAGCGACGAGCATGGCGTGCCCGTGACCATCCGTGCCAAGAAGGAGGGCATCACCGTGCAGGATGTCGTGGACCGCTATCATGGCATCATCAAGAAGTCGTTCGAGGACTTCGGCATCTCTTTCGACATCTACAGCCGTACCACAAGTGCCATCCATCACAAGTTTGCCGCGGACTTCTTCCGCAAGCTCTATGATGACGGCAAACTGGTGGAGAAGGTGGAGAAGCAGTACTGCGACGCAGTGACGGGGGAGTTTCTCACCGACCGCAACATCGTGGGCACTTGCCCGCGCTGCGGGGCTGAGGGAGCCTATGGTGACCAGTGTGAGAAGTGTGGGGCTACGCTTTCGCCCCAGGAACTCATCAATCCGACGAACAAGAACAATCCGGGCAACCCACTGGAACTGCGCGACACGAAGAACTGGTACCTGCCGCTGGGGGACTACCAGGAGTGGCTCAAGGAGTGGATCCTGGAGGGGCACAAGGAATGGCGCTCCAATGTCTATGGGCAGTGCAAGTCATGGCTCGACATGGACCTGCAGCCCCGTGCCATGACACGCGACCTCGACTGGGGTATTCCCGTACCCGTGGAGGGGGCAGAGGGCAAGGTGCTCTATGTGTGGTTCGATGCGCCCATCGGCTACGTGAGCAACACCAAGGAGCTTTGCGACCGCGAACCGGAGAGGTGGGGTTCATGGCAGAAGTGGTGGCAGGACGAGGATACGCGTCTCATCCATTTCATCGGCAAGGACAACATCGTCTTCCACTGCCTCATCTTCCCCACCATGATGAAGGCGCATGGGGGCTACATCATGCCCGACAACGTGCCTTCCAATGAGTTCCTGAACCTGGAGGGCAACAAGATTTCAACATCAAAGAACTATGCCGTATGGCTGAATGAGTACCTGGAGGAGCTCCCCGGTCGTCAGGATGAACTGCGCTATGTGCTCACGGCCAACGCCCCTGAGACGAAGGACAACGACTTTACCTGGGCTGACTTCCAGGCTCGCTGCAATAACGAACTGGTGGCTGTCTATGGCAATTTCGTGAACCGTGCCCTGCAGCTCACCC
>CALZGT010000105.1 GCA_945787235.1 uncultured Prevotellaceae bacterium | reverse complement strand
CCGCCGTATGGCTGTCTATGTCGATGTGGAGGGCGACGAGTGGGAAGAGGGTATCGACCGCTCTGACAAGCTCGAGAAACTGAGTGCCCATCCCGAACTGGACAGCAAGACCATCATAGAGAAAATCAAGAATGCAGGCATCGTGGGTATGGGTGGTGCTACGTTCCCCTGTCACGTCAAGCTCTGTCCTCCTCCCGGATGCAAGGCTGAGTGCGTCATCATCAATGCCGTAGAGTGCGAACCTTACCTTACCGCCGACCACAGTCTCATGATGGAGCATGCCGACGAAATCCTGGAAGGTGTGGAACTCATCATGAAGGCTGTTGATGTGACGCGAGGTTACATCGGCATCGAGAACAACAAGCCCGATGCCATCCGCCTCATGACGGAGAAGGCCCAGAGTCATCCCCACATTGAGGTGGTGCCCCTGAAGGTCAAGTACCCCCAGGGGGGTGAGAAGCAGTTGATAGATGCCGTGATAGGTCGTGAGGTACCGGCTCCTCCTGCCATCCCCATCCATGTGGGGGCCGTGGTGCAGAATGTCGGAACGGCCTTTGCCATTTACCAGGCTGTGATGAAGAACAAGCCTCTCATTGACCGCGTCATCACCGTGACCGGCAAGAGCGTGAAGAATCCCTCCAACCTGCTGGCCCGTCTGGGTACGCCCTTCCAGCAACTCATCGACGAGTGTGGCGGTCTGCCCGAGGACACCGGCAAGATTATCGGCGGTGGCCCCATGATGGGAAAGGCCCTCATCAGTCTGGACATCCCCATGACGAAAGGTTCCAGCGGTCTGCTCATCATGAACGCGAAGGAAGCCCGTCGCAGCGAACCCGATCCCTGCATCCGTTGTGCCAAGTGCGTGAGTGCCTGTCCCATGGGACTGGAACCCTACCTCCTGGCCGTGGCCAGCAGTCAGCACGACTGGGAGATGGCCGAGCGCGAGGACGTGGTGTCGTGCATCGAGTGCGGTTCCTGCCAGTTCACCTGTCCCAGCCACCGTCCCCTGCTCGACAACATCCGTCTGGGCAAGCAGACGGTCATGGGCATCATCCGTTCGCGTCAGGCCCAGAAATAAAACCTTATCCGTTCCCGGCATCCCTGCGGCGTCTTTCTCCGCATCCCGTGCCAGGGCGGCAAGTCTTCAAAAGTACAAGAAGTAAATACGACAAGAGAAATGAATAAACTGATAGTATCCCTTTCACCCCATGTGCATGGAGGCGACAGCGTCCAGCGCAACATGTACGGTGTATGCATAGCCCTGGTGCCTGCCCTCCTGGCCAGCCTCTGGTTCTTTGGTCTCGGTGCAGCCATCGTGCTGGCTACCTCGGTACTGGCCTGTGTCCTCTTTGAGTGGGCCATCGCCAAGTTCCTGCTCAAGAGCCATCGCTGTACCATCTGCGACGGCAGTGCCGTCCTCACGGGTCTGCTGCTGGGCTTCAACCTCCCCAGCAACCTCCCCCTGTGGATCATCATCATAGGTGCCCTGGTAGCCATCGGCGTGGGCAAGATGACCTTCGGCGGCCTGGGCTGCAATCCCTTCAACCCTGCCCTGGTGGGACGTGTGTTCCTGCTCATCTCTTTCCCCGTGCAGATGACCTCCTGGCCTGTACCCGGCCAGCTCACTGAGCTGGGCACGGATGCCGTAACCGGTGCCACTCCCCTGGCTGAACTCGCTGCTGGCAACCTCGATGCCATTCCCTCTGCCACCGACCTCCTGCTGGGCAATACCGGCGGTTCGCTGGGTGAGGTGAGTGCCCTTTGCCTCCTGCTCGGTCTGGCCTTCATGCTGTGGCGCAAGATCATCACCTGGCACATCCCCGTGAGCATCCTCGGCACCGTGGCAGTCTTCACGGCCATCCTCTGGGGTGTTGATTCTAACCAGTTCGCCAATCCCCTCTTCCACTTGCTGACGGGCGGTATGATGCTGGGTGCATGTTATATGGCTACCGACTACGTCACCTCTCCCATGACCCACAAGGGACAGATTATCTACGGTATCTGCATCGGTCTGCTCACCGTGGTCATCCGTCTCTGGGGTGCCTATCCTGAGGGTATGTCGTTTGCCATCCTCATCATGAATGCGTTTACTCCCCTCATCAACAACTATTGCAAGCCCAAGCGCTTCGGCGAAGTGGCCAAGAAAGGAGGCGACAAATGAAAAAGCTGAAATCATCCCTCGTCAACATGGTCATCGTGCTCACCGTCATCACGCTTTGTGCAGGTGCTGCCCTGGCCTTTGCGAATGACATGACACGTGGTCCCATCGAGGCCATCAACAAGAAGAACCTCGAAGACGGCATCCGCAAGGTGCTGGGCGACGACAAGGTGGCCATTCCCGAGCCCCGCACGCTGGAGGATGGTACCGTGATATATGAAACGGAGAAAGGTGCTGCCGTCCAGGCTCAGGACCCCCAGAATGCTTCCTTCGGCGGTGACCTCACCATCCTGGTGGGTTTCAACAAGCAGGGTGACATCATGGGTTATACCATCCTGAAGACCAACGAGACTCCCGGACTGGGTGCCAAGGCAGGTGACTGGTTCCAGGCGGGTCAGAAGGGTGACATCATCGGCAAGAACCCCGGACAGAAGCCTCTCAGCGTGACGAAGGACGGAGGTGAGGTGGATGCCATCACGGCCAGCACCATCACCAGCCGCTCGTTCCTGCGTGCCGTGAATGCGGCTGCCGCAGCCTGCACGGACAGCGAGGCATTGACCGATGCCCTGAGTGCGGCTACCTGTCAGGACGATGCCCACAAGAAGTGTAACGACTAATGGAAGGAAAATATGTTATGAACAACCTGAAAGTATTAATCAACGGTATCGTCAAGGAGAACCCTACCTTTGTTCTCCTCCTGGGTATGTGTCCCACGCTGGGAACTACCAGCAGTGCGCTGAATGGTATGTCGATGGGTCTGGCCACCATGGCGGTCCTCATCGTCAGCAACTTCATCATCTCCAGCATCAAGAGTCTCATCCCCGACATGGTGCGCATCCCTGCCTTCATCGTCGTCATCGCGTCTCTGGTCACCATCCTGCAGATGTTCATCAAGGCTTACGCTCCCGAGATTGACAAGAGCCTGGGTCTCTTCATCCCCCTCATCGTGGTGAACTGTATCATCCTGGGGCGTGCTGAAGCCTTTGCAGCCAAGAACAATCCCTTCTCCAGCATCCTGGACGGCATCGGCATGGGACTCGGTTTCACCATCGCCCTCACCCTCCTCGGTGCCGTGCGTGAGATTCTGGGTACGGGCAGTGTCTTCGGCTTCACCTGTTTCAGCGAGAACTACGGTGCCCTTGTCTTTGTCCTGGCTCCCGGTGCCTTCATTGCGCTGGGTTACCTGATAGCCATCATCAACAAGGTGAGAGGCAACTGAGACACCGATGCAAGAGAGAATCACAGAAAGTAACATTGTAAAGCATTAAATGATATGGGTTACATATTGATATTCATCACGGCGATTTTCGTCAACAACGTCGTGCTGTCACAGTTCCTTGGCATCTGTCCCTTCCTGGGCGTGAGCAAGAAGGTAGAGACTGCATCCGGCATGGCCGCTGCCGTGGCCTTCGTGCTGGTGATTGCCACCCTCGTCACCTACCTGCTGCAGGTTTATTTCCTGGCTCCGGGCACCAACGTCTTCTCTACGGAAGGCCATCCCGTGGACCTCACCTACCTGCAGACCATCGTCTTCATCCTCGTCATCGCTGCCCTCGTGCAGATGGTGGAGATTGTACTGAAGAAGGTCAGCCCCAGCCTCTATCAGGCTCTGGGTGTTTTCCTTCCCCTCATCACTACCAACTGCTGCATCCTCGGCGTGGCCATCCAGGTGTCGCAGGGTACCTACGCTGCCCCTGGTCTGGAGCATAACCTGCTCACGGGTATCGTCTATGCCCTCAGCACGGCTCTCGGCTTCGGTCTGGCCCTCGTTGTCTTTGCCGGCATCCGCGAGCAACTCTCCCGTGTGGCTGTTCCCAAGGGTGTACAGGGCATGAGCATCGCCCTCATCACGGCGGGTCTGCTGGCCATGGCCTTCATGGGATTCAGCGGTGTGAACAACGGTCTGCAGAAACTCTTCGGTATCTGAGAATAAAGACAGATAAGGTGTATGAAATGCACTTTTTGATACGATGAGATAGCAAAAACGGGGTGTTTTCCGAAAAAACATCCCGTTTTTCTTGGATAAAACGTACGGAATGCCTAATTTTGTAACATAAATAGATAAGACTACACAATGAAGGAGACTATTTTGGTTACAGGAGGAACAGGCTTCATCGGCTCTCACACAGCAGTGGAACTGATTGAGGCGGGTTACGATGTAGTCATAGTCGATAATCTCTCCAACTCCAGCATAGAGGTGCTGGATGGCATTGAACAGATTACGGGCGTACGCCCTGCCTTCGAAAAGGTTGACCTGCGGGACCTGGAGGCCACGGAGGGTGTTTTCCGGCGGCATCCTTCTCTCTCCGGCATCATCCACTTCGCTGCCAACAAGGCAGTGGGGGAGAGTGTCGAGAATCCCTTGCTCTACTACCGCAACAACCTGGTGAGTCTCATCAACCTGCTGGAACTCATGCCTCGCTACGGGGTCAAGGGTATCATCTTCTCGTCCAGCTGTACCGTGTATGGTCAGCCTGCCCCCGAACATCTTCCCGTCACGGAGGATGCACCCGTGCAGAAAGCCCTCTCGCCCTACGGCAACACGAAGCAGGTCAACGAGGAGATTATACAGGATTTCATCCACTCGGGTGCTCCTGTAAAGAGCATACTGCTGCGGTATTTCAACCCCATCGGTGCTCATCCCACGGCTCTCATCGGCGAACTGCCCAATGGTGTGCCCCTGAACCTGATTCCCTATGTCACGCAGACGGCCATCGGCATCCGCAAGGAACTGAAGATTTACGGGAACGACTACAACACGCCCGACGGCACCTGCATTCGCGACTACATCTACGTGGTCGATCTGGCTAAGGCGCATGTCAAGGCTGTAGAACGCGTGCTGAAGGATGAGTCAGAAGCCGTGGAGGTCTTCAACATCGGTACGGGCAAGGGGCTTTCCACCCTGGAGGTGGTGCTGGGCTTCGAGAAAGCCACGGGTGTCAAGGTACCCTGGAGTTTTGCTCCCCGCCGCCCGGGTGACGTGGAAAAGGTGTGGGGCAATGTCGATAAGGCCAACAAGGTTTTGGGATGGAAAGCCGAGACTCCGCTGGAGGACGTGCTTCGCTCAGCCTGGAAATGGCAATGCGCCCTGCGAGACAGAAAGAAGTAGTGGCGTATGCCCTGCGAGACAGAAAGACTATTCATAAGCAAGTTTTTGTTATCCTGATATTTTGGTCTGATGGGCGGCTGGTATCTGTGAGAACCGGTATCATTCGCTGCTAAGTACATTACTTGGCCACATTAGACATTACGTGTTTTATTTTGTGTTTGTGTTTAAGTGCCCTTCGACGCGAGTCGAGGGGTACTTTGCGTTTAGTTCATAGTTCATTATTCATTGTTCGTTGTTCATTGTTTACACTCCCTTCATGGAAAGACTCACGCGTCCCCTGACAAGATCTACCTCCAGTACCTTGACCCTGACGTGTGCGTGGAGTGCCACTACCTCCGTGGGGTCCTTGACGAAGCGGTCGGCCATCTGGCTCACATGTACCAGTCCCTTGGTGTGGACACCCACGTCAACGAAACATCCGAAGTTCGTGATGTTGCTGACAATACCCGGCAAGACCATTCCCGGTTTCAGGTCTGAGAGTTCGTGAACGTTGGGGTCGAAGGCGAACTGCGTGAGCGGCTCACGCGGGTCGCGACCCGGCTTCTCCAGTTCCTCCATGATGTCGTGAAGCGTGGGCAGACCCACCTCCTCGCTCACGTAGCGTTCTATGTCGATACCCTGTCGCTTCTCCTTGAGGGTGAGTAATTCGTTTACGGTGCAACCTGCGTCCTTCGCCATGCGTTCCACCAGTGCATAGCGTTCCGGGTGTACGGCCGAGTTGTCCAAAGGTTCGTTTCCTCCCTGCACGCGAAGGAATCCTGCCGCCTGTTCAAAGGCTTTCTGTCCCAGTCTGGGTACGTTGAGCAGTTCTTTCCTGGTACGGAAAGCGCCATGCTCCTTGCGGTAATCCACGATGCGCTGTGCCAGCGTGGGCCCCAGTCCGCTGATGTAGGTCAGCAGGTGTCGCGATGCCGTGTTGAGGTTGACCCCCACGCGGTTCACGCAACTCATCACCGTCTGGTCGAGCGACTTCTTCAGCAGTGTCTGGTTCACGTCCTTCTGGTACTGTCCCACGCCGATGCTCGAAGGGTCAATCTTCACCAGTTCGGCCAGCGGGTCCATGAGTCTCCGTCCGATGCTCACTGCCCCACGCACCGTCACATCATAGTCCGGAAATTCTTCCCGTGCCGTCTTCGACGCTGAGTAGATACTGGCTCCGTCCTCACTCACGGTATAGACCTCCAGTCCCTCGGGCAAGTCCAGGTGGCTGATGAAGTCCTCCGTTTCCCGTCCTGCCGTTCCGTTGCCGATGCTGATGGCCTCTATCTGGTACTGTTCCACCAGTGCTGTCAGTTTTCTCATGGCCTCTACTCGTTCCTTGCGTGGTGGGTGTGGGAAGATAGTCTCGTTGTGCAGCAGGTTGCCCTCGCTGTCCAGGCACACCACCTTGCATCCCGTGCGGAATCCCGGGTCGATGGCCAGTACCCTCTTCTGTCCTAAAGGTGAGGCCATGAGCAGCTGTTCCAGGTTGCGCACGAAGATGCGTATGGCCTCCTCGTCAGCCTTCTCCTTGGAGAGGTTGGCAAACTCCGTTTCAATGCTCGGTTCAAGCAACCTCTTGTAACCATCCTCCACGGCCTCCCTAACGTACTGTGCTGCCTCACTTCGGCCCCGTACGTAGTGTCTCTCCAGTCTCTCCAGGGCCTCCTCCGCTTCGATGCTGATGGCTACCCGCAAGATGCCTTCGGCCTCTCCCCTGCGCATGGCCAGGAGTCTGTGTCCCGAGCACCTGCGCAGCGGTTCCTTCCAGTCGTAGTAGTCTTTGTACTTCAGTCCTTCCTCTTCCTTGCCTTTCACCACCTTGCTGGTGATGAAGGCCGTGCGATGGAAGAGGTTGCGTACCGCCTGACGTGAACGTTCATTCTCGCTCATCTCCTCCGCGATGATGTCACGGGCGCCCTTGAGAGCTTCCTCGGCTGAGGTCACCCCTTTCTCTTCGTTTACAAACTGTTGGGCCTTGTGCGTCACGGAGTCGGGAAACTGCCTCATGAGCCATGCCGCCAGCGGTTCCAGTCCCTTCTCACGTGCCACCTGTGCCCTCGTGCGGCGTTTCTGCTTGTAGGGCATGTAGATGTCTTCCAGTTCCGTGGCATCCCAGCACGCCGTGATGCGGTCCTTCAGTTCCTCTGTCAGTTTTCCCTGACTGTCTATACTTTGCAGTATGGAGTCCTTCCTTCGCTCCATCTCCTCCAGTTTCTCCAGGTGGTCCTTCACGCTGGCCACCTCCACCTCGTCCATTCCCCCGGTACGCTCCTTGCGGTAGCGGCTGATGAAGGGTATGGTGGCTCCTTCCTGGAGCAGTTCGATGGTATTCTCCACGTACTTTTCTTTCAGGCCGGTACGTACGGCTATCAGGTTGGCAAAATTCATGTCTTTATTGTTTTTGTAATTATTATGCATAAACGAGCAACGGCCCGTCAGAATATCAGGTAATAGATGACGGGTACGAGAAGGCTGGGCAGGAGGTTGACCGTCCTGCAGTCTTTGATACCCAGGATGCTCAGTCCCGAACTGAGTATGAGCACGCCGCCCACGAGGCTCAGTTCCGAGCGCATGGCTTCGGGCATCCCTGCGCTGCACCAGTATGCCAGGAGGTAGAACATTCCCTGCCAGCAGAAGAGTATGGGGGCGGCCCACAGCATGACCCAGCCGTAGGAGGCTGCAAGGACAGCCGAGGAGACGAGGTCGAGCGTGGCGTTCGTGTAGAGGAACGTATTGGCGGGTTCGATGAAGTCCCACCCCTGTGAGGGTGACATGCAACTGAGCAGCGGTCCGACGATGCTGAAGGTGCCATTATTTCCAGCGATTGCATCTACCAGTTTTAAGTCCATTATTTATACCTTAATTTTCTTAGCATATAATCTCTTTAATGGCATAAAAAGCCACAGGAACCAGGAGTGACGGAAGTAAGTTAACCGTTTTGCAATCTTTGATGCCCAGTATTGATATGCCAGAACTAACAATCAACACGCCTCCGACTATACTCAACTCTACA
>CALZGT010000104.1 GCA_945787235.1 uncultured Prevotellaceae bacterium | reverse complement strand
TCAACTTCTCGTCGGAAAAGGGAACGATTGATGAGTTCATTTCATCAAACTAAAGCATCTTCTGATTGCTCTTGCAAGTGTTAACTGTTAACGCGTAACTCGCGTTTTTTTGCACTTACAAAGAAAGATGCCGAAGAGAGAGTAAAAGACCACAGCTTTTGCTTTTGGGCAAAATGCAGTAATTCTACTGAGAATTGTAATTAATAGAACCTACCTATAGATGATGGCGGCGTATTCTGCAGCTTTGTTGATGATCTTGAGAACGGCATTCATTTCCGGCTCTTGATGACCACAGAGACGGAGAGGAACATGAGGCACCTCCCCGTTTGCTTGTCGCGAATAACAGCGGGGAGGTTTTCTTTTATTTCATAGGAACACCCCATGAGGATACGAACCACTATAAAACTATTCAAGGGAATCCATCAAAAAAGACGCACAACCTTTGGCTGCGCGTCTTCTTTTTGATAATCACTTATGCACTACAGTACTGGGCACAATTCATAAGGATTGGCTACCGTTCGCCGTCCGAACCTCTGTAGTAGCGTAACAATGTTTTCTTGTGGTTTGTCTTTCTCTATTTGAAGCTGAGCATTACTTGGTATGCGCGATGCAAAGAATGGCCACAGCTCACGGGCAGAATACTCTTTATCCTTTGAAGGAAAGTTTGCCAATGGCAAAACGCGATTCTGAATCTTGAATTCATCACTGTAGCTGAAGTGCCACATTCCGTCAGAATAGAGAAGTGTGCCCACAAGCAACTTGCCCAGATTGATGTTAAACGTAGCATCGTTGTCTGCGGCTAATACTACATCATTCTGGCTCTCCGACCAGAACAGACGTGCAAATACTTTCTGAAACTTAGTCATAATAACTTTCTCAATTCGTTAAAACGGTACTCTAAACATTTACATATCAGCGTGACTCTATTCACGCTCATCAGAGGTTGGAAGTTTTGTCTCACTTCCGTAATCATACGTTCCAATACGGTAGGGTCTAGTAGTTCTCTTACTTCTTCCTTCGTGATATGGAACTCATTCGTATAGATTTGCTCGAACAGTTGGAAGTGGTTCGGATTCTTCTCTCCTTCCCATCCAATCTTGGGGCGTGAGTCCTTGCAGTATTTTCGAATATGGCTATCAACCGTCTTGTTCACCTCCACTATATCCGTCACCTTGTTTTCCGAATAGTTCCAGAACAGCCCTCGTGCCGTATCATAGACTGGGGAGAAGAAAGGCTGAAAGCGACTCTCTACCGATCTTATGACACCCCAGTTGAAGAAGTGTCTGTCATTGTTGCCTACCAGTGCATCGAAGATAACCAGTCTTATCAATTCATGAAGAATCTCATACTTTTGGTAGAGAAACAGGCTGGCAACGGCATCCTCAATCACCTGCAATGTGAACAGGTCTCTTGTCATTTTCTGCCCGTCCACTTCCTCCACATAGCGTGTCGATTCATTCAGATAGCCAGCCAAAAAGGGGTAAGAGGGGCTGGTTCCCCTGACCCTGAGGCAGAATGACAAAGGTATAGATGATGGCAGCGTATTCTGCAGCCTTGCTGATGATCTTGAGAACGACATTCATTGCCGGCTCTTGATGACCACAGAGACGGAGAGGAAGATGAGACACATGCCGGTGAATTCTACCCAGGTGAGGGTCTCACCAAGCAGGAGGATGCCCAGGCTGACGGCCGTGACGGGTTCAAGGGCTCCGAGCAGGGCTGTCTGCGTGCTGCCGATACGCTGTATGGCCTGTGCCGTGAACACCAGGGAGATGACCGTGGGGAAGAGGCCCAAGCCAGCACAGCAGAACCACATCATCGGGGTGGTGGGCATGGTGAGGGGGATGCCGCTGCCTATGCGTACCACGTAGATGAGGGAACCGAAGAGAAGTACCCAGAAGGTGGCGGTGAGGGAGGGAATGCTGCGCAGGCGGCTCTTGTTGAGCCCCACGAGGTAGATGGCGTAGGAGAGCGAGGAAGCCATGACGCAGAGGAAGCCGATGAGGAAGCTGTCAGAGAGGCCATAGCCCCCGGCGTTGTCACTCTTGCACAGCAAGGCAATACCCGTGGAGGCGAGTACCAGACAACTGACGATGGTCCACGAGAGGTGCTCGCGGAAACAGACCGTCATGATGAGGGCCACCAGGATGGGGTAGATGAAGAGCAGCGTCGAGGCAATGCCCACCGGCATGTAGTTGTAACTGACAAAGAGGAGGATGGAGGAAGCCGACATGAGCAGTCCCATGACAAAGAGCTGGGGCAGGTCGGCACGACGCACCTTGCAAACCTGGAGGGTCCGCTTCAAGCTGTGACAGCGCCACAGGAGCAGCAGCCACATCATGGCTATGGCTATGAGATAACGGAACAGCAGGACAGAATCGGTGTTCATGCCTGCTGCATAGAGAGGTTTGGCAAAGATAGGGTTGGTGCCGTAGGTGGCAGCCGCCAGGGCGGCAAAGAGATATCCTTGAAATTTCATGATTCGTTGAGGTCTGTCGGTATAGAATGGAAATCAGAGGAGGGTGCCCACGGCAGCGAGCAGGGCAAAGAGCAGGATGTTGAGCGAAGTCATCCCCAGCACTTTATTGAGCTCACGCCCCTGATGGATGCGCACCATGCGATGCCACACCAGGCAGTGCGGAATGAGGTAAAGGACAGGGAGAAGGGCTCCCCAGGTACGACCTTCGGTCCATTGCCACTGACAGAGAGCCACTCCGACAAAGCCTGTAAGCAGATAGAGCCACTCGGAGGCACGGGCACCGATAGCCACCACAAGGGTGCGTTTGCCCACCTGGGCATCCGTTTCGCGGTCGCGGTAGTTGTTGACGATGAGCAGGTTGTCAGTGACCAACCCCATAGCCACGGACAGCACCCATACGCTGGTCGGCACGCAATGAAACTGCACGTAGTAGGTGACACACACGGGCACAATGCCAAAGAAAACCAGTACAAGAACGTCACCCAGGCCACGACGCGAGAGGCTGGTCGTATAGAGGAAGGCGAAGAGGGCACAGAGCAGCCCTACGAAGACGAGCTCCCAACCACCCCAGAGGACGGTGGGGAGTGCCAACACGAGACTGGCCACCGTGGTGAAGGCTATGGCACGCTGCATGGCAGGAAGCGTCACCCAACCCTGTGCACAGGCACGTCGCGGACCGAGCCGTTCCTCTCCATCCACTCCGTTCACGCAGTCGAAATAGTCATTGATGAAATTGGCATCCACCTGCATCATCAGGGCAAAGAGCAGGCACAGCAAGGCCGGAATCCACTCGAAATGCACTGCGCCGCCTGTCATGTCACGGTAGGTGGGGGCATCCTTCCAGGCCAGTGCCAAGGCCAGCAATACAGGTGCTGCGGCCCCCGTCAGCGTCTTGGGACGAGAGGCCAGCCACCACGCCCTGGGACTGTCAGTCTTCATCGTCCTGACTGGATTTGCGGCCCTCGATCTTGCTCATCTTGTCATTGATGAAGTCAAAGCAGTAATAGACCTTCTTGTAGGGAATCGCCGTGGCCAGCTTGGGCATGTACTTCTGCCGGATGCCAGCCTCCTTGATGTCGAAGGCAAACTTGGCCTTGAGCAGCTGTTCGGCCTGCGAGTCGGTAAGAGTACCCTTGTCGATAGCCGTCTTGTACTTGTCCTTGAGGGCTGAGTACGTCTTCTTTGCTTCCTTGATTTCAGCCAGATAGGCTTGGAGTATTGGAGTGATACTCTTACGCTGAGCCTCGTTGAGTTTGAGGTTCTTGAGGGTGTAGGCAATGCGCTTCTCGGCCTTGGTGGGCGAGGCTGCCTTGGCCTGGAGTCCCAGGCAGAAGGCGAGGGTGAGGGTGCAGAGCACCAGGGTGAATCTTTTCATTGCAATGGTATGTTTTAGTGTTTTCGTACCGCAAATCTACGACTTTTCAGCGAAACAGCCAAATTTTTCGTCCATTTGATGCGAAATACAAAGTAGTTTTTTGTTTCTTTATAAAATTATGGGTAACTTTGCCCTTTGGAAAACAAACATCACACAAAAATGGCAATAGAAAAAGTACCCGTCCTGCTGCTCACGGGTTATCTGGGCAGCGGCAAGACAACCTTGCTGAACCGCATCCTGCAGAACAAGCGCGGCATCCGGTTTGCCGTCATCGTCAACGACATCGGGGAGGTGAACATCGATGCCGAACTCATAGCCAAGGGGGGCATAGTGGGTCAGAAGGACGAATCGCTCGTAGCCCTGCAGAACGGCTGCATCTGCTGCACCCTGAAGATGGACCTCGTGCAACAGCTGGCCGACATCACCCGCATGGAGCAGTTCGACTACATCGTCATCGAGGCCAGCGGCATCTGCGAACCTGCCCCCATAGCACAGACCATCTGCTCCATTCCCACCCTCATGCCCCAGGCAGCCCTGCACGGGCTTCCCGTGCTGGACAGCATCGTCACCGTGGTGGATGCCCTGCGCCTGAAGGATGAGTTCAGCGGCGGTCACGACCTGCTGCGCACCAACCTTGAGGAGGATGACATAGAGAACCTCGTCATTCAGCAGATTGAGTTCTGCAACATCATCCTGCTGAACAAGGCCAGTGAGGTGGAACCCTCCGAACTGGGACGCATACGCGAAATCATACGCGCCCTGCAGCCCAAGGCCAGAATCATTCCCTGTGACTACTGCGACGTGGAGCTCGGACAGCTGATCCATACCGGCATGTTCGACTTCGACAAGGTGGCTACCTCGGCTACCTGGATAGATAAGGTGGAAGGTGAGGTGGAGGAAGAAGAAGAGGATGAGCATGAACATCAACATGACCACGAACATCACCATCATGACCATGACCACGAGCACCACCATGACCATGACCACGAGCACCACCATCATGACCATGAGCATGAACACCATCATGACCATCCCGAGGGATGTACCTGCGGGCACTGCCACCACCATCATCATGGCGAGGAAGGCGAGGCAGAGGAGTATGGCATAGGCACCTTTGTCTATTACCGCCGCGAACCTTTTGACCTAGGTCGTTTTGACGAGTTCATAGCGCGCAAATGGCCCAAGAGTGTGATTCGCTGCAAGGGCATGTGCTATTTCAACGACGAGCGCGAGACGTGCTATGTCTTCGAGCAGGCCGGCCGTCAGGTGTCGCTCCGCAATGCCGGACAGTGGTTTGCCATGATGCCCAAGGATGAACTGGCAGAGATGATGGAGCGTGAACCGGCCCTCAGACGTGACTGGGACGAGGTGTATGGTGACCGCATGCAGAAACTCGTCTTCATCGGACAGAAAATGGACCGCAAGGAAATCTGCGCGATGCTCGACCAGTGCCTGGTGAACAATTAACAATAAACAGCGTAGTTATGGTTATGGGTTATAGGTTATAGGTTATCGAAGGGGTTAGAGTAGTTATGGTTATGGGTTATAGGTTATAGGTTATCGAAGGGGTTAGAGTTGATTTATGGTTATAGGTCATGGCCGCTCAATCGTGGATGAGAACCATAACCCGAAAACAGCCTCAATCGCTTCTATAACCCATTCGATAACCTATAACCCATAACCTTTAAACTTAACGCGCAATTCATTGTTCATTGAAAATTGTCAATTATTAACTAATCATATTACTAACCTAAGAAAACATGAAACTAACCAAATGGATGATGCTTGCCGTGCTGCTGCTGAGTAGCGGTTGGGCACGGGCGCAACAGAGTTCGAAAGAGGTCCTGGACCTCATCGTCAAGGTCAATGACTACTGGCAGGAGCACAACACGCCCTACTGCCGCGGTTTCTGGGACAATGCCGCCTACTTCACCGGCAACATGGAAGCCTACAAGATGACAGGCAAGGCCGCGTACTACCAGTACAGCGACAAGTGGTGCCGCCACAACCAGTGGAAGGGTGCCAAGAGCAACGACAAGAAGAACTGGAAATATGCCTGGTATGGCGAGGGCGATGACTTCGTGCTCTTCGGCGACTGGCAGATTTGTTTCCAGACGTACATCGATATGTATCACCTGGTGCCTGCCGACTTCAAGGTGGCACGCGCCAAGGAGGTGATGGGCTATCTGTGCAACTCCACCGACAACAAGTTCTGGTGGTGGGCCGATGCCCTCTACATGGTGATGCCCGTGATGACCAAGATGTATCACCTGACGGGCGAACAGATGTACCTGGACCGCCTCTACGAGAATTACCTCTGGAGCGACTCGCTGATGTGGGACAAGGACGAGCAGCTCTACTACCGCGACGGCAAGTATATCTGGCCCAAGGTGAAGACTGCCTGCAACGGAGGCAAGAGTTTCTGGGCCAGAGGTGACGGATGGGTACTGGCCGGACTGGCCAAGGTGCTGGCCGACATGCCCCGTGACTACAAGCACCGCGACTTCTTCGTGAAGCGATTCCAACAGCTGGCAGAGGGTGTGGCACGCGTGCAGCAAGAGGGAGGCTACTGGAGCCGTTCCATGCTTTGCGAGGCCGATGCCCCGGGTCCTGAGACGAGCGGTACGGCCTTCTTCTGCTATGGCATGGAGTGGGGCGTGAACAATGGCTACTTGGACAAGGCTACCTTTGCTCCTGTCATCGAGAAGGCTTGGAACTACCTCAGCACCAAGGCACTGCAGGCCGATGGCAGCATTGGCTATGTGCAGCCCATCGGTGAGAAACCCGACCCACACCGCATCGTGGATGCCCGTTCGCAGGCTCCCTTCGGCACCGGAGCATGGCTCCTCGCTGCCTGTGAGCGCGTCCGCTACCTGGATGGCACCAGTCAGGCTCCCACGGTGAAACACGGCGAACCGGGCATTGCTGCAGGGGCCAAGCACGTGAAGCGCACGGTGAAGAACCCCTCCGACATGGAGCGTCAGGACGTGGTGGAGATGGAGGCACAGCCCATCTTTGACGAACTGGGTATTGCCGGTGGCCGACAGATGGTCATCACCGATGGGGACAGGGTGGAGATGCCCTACCAGCTGACGCATGACGGCAAGCTCCTCGTGCAGGTGTTCCTCGCTCCCAAGGGCAGTGCCACCTTATATATCTACAAGGGTGTGCCCAAGCCCTACCGCCTGGATTGCAACGGCCGCTTCTATCCCAACCGTGAGGACGACCTCACCTGGGAGAATGACAAGTGTGCCTGGAGGTTCTACGGCCCCAAGATGCACGGCAAGGGTGTGACGGGTTTCGACACGTTCACCAAGAACGTCACTTACCCCATCCAGGACCAGCTCTACCAGAACGAACTGACGAGCTACGGCATCAACGAGCAGCTCAAGAAGCAGCAGCGTGGGGGAGAGTGGGCACAGATACATCGCGACCTCTACACCTATCACCGCAACCGCGGACAGGGCATGGATGCCTACACGGTGGGAGCTACCCTGGGTGCCGGAGCTCCGGCCTTGATGGAGGGCAACGAACTGCTTCTCCCGGATGTCTATGAGAAAGCAGAGATTCTGGACAACGGTCCCCTGCGCTTCACCGTAAGGCAGACCATGTATGCCAACCGCGACGGGGTGGTGGAGACCCGCCTCATCAGTCAGGACAAGGGTTCGCACCTGGCCAAGTTCCAGATTGCCTACGAAGGACTGAAGGCTGCCCAACCCGTCTGTGCCGGCATTGTGGTGCACGAGTCTCAGCCCGATGCTTACGTCATCGACAAGAAGGCGGGCTATGTGGCATACGCCGATGCGCTCGACACACCCAAGGGACAGAACGGCCAGCTCTATCTGGGTCTCCTCTTCCCCTCGAAGATGAAGGCTCTCAGGTACCTGCCGCTCGCGGAGAAGAAGGCCGGGGGCATAGGTCACGTGATAGGCCAGACCCTCTACCAGCCGCAGCAGGCGTTCACCTACTATGCCGGTTCTGCCTGGAGCCGCTATGACGTGCCCACCATGCAGGTTTGGCGCACGCTGCTGGAGGGGTATGCCCAGCAGCTCAAGCAGCCCCTGGTAGTGGAGTGAGATACAATGCTATAATACAGGAGGTGCAGTTTTCCGGCTGCACCTCCTGCTAAACCATCTTCTGAGGTTGGTGGAAGTGAGTCATAAAGAATACCTACACCCACCTATAGATTATCCTTATTTTTGCCAAATTGATAAGCCAATCTTTCATCGCCATTCCAACAATGGATGATACCGCAATACTCAAAACCTGCTTTAGCTATTGCATTCTGCATTACCTTGTTGTCTCGATGGGTATCTATGCGAATGGTATTATAGTGCTGTAAGGCAAATTCCATTGCTGTATTAAAGATGCCTTTGACCTCTCCATTACTTGCTATACGATGTATAGTGGCGTATGGATTG
>CALZGT010000103.1 GCA_945787235.1 uncultured Prevotellaceae bacterium | reverse complement strand
CCGTGGATCTGCTGAACGCATTCTGCGGCTACAAGCCCCGTGTGGTAAGCCTGGGGCTCTTCGCAGGTGTAGGTTGCAATATCGGGTTCAACAATGATGAGGCAGCAGCCACCAAGGCGCAGATTCTGAAGAGTAGCATCGTAGGCGAAGGTGACAATGCCGTTCAGCTGCTCCAGCCCAATGAGGTGATGGAGTACCAGTGGGATGGCTCAAAGGCACGCATGGTGGGCCAGTTCGGTGTGAACGTGGATTTCAACATCAGCAAGCGTGTTTCACTTGGACTGGAGGCCAGTGCCAACGTCATCGGCGACCGCTACAACAGCAAGAAGGCCAAGAACGCCGACTGGTATTTCAACACCTTGGCTGGCGTGAAGGTCGCACTGGGCAAGACCAGCAAGAGAGTGCCCGTAGAGAAGGTGGCTCCCGAGATTATCGAACGCGAGAAGGTCATTGAGAAGATTAGGCACGACACCATCTACATCACCACACCAGCCACGAACACCAATGCGGTGGCTGCCAAGGCTGATACCCTTCGCCGCGACATCTTCTACACCATCCGCGGATCACAGATCAGTCAGAAGGAGATGCACAAGATAGAGGATATCGTTGCCTACCTGAAGAAGTATCCTGAAGCCAAGGTTACAGTAACGGGCTACGCTGACAAGGGTACGGGTAACAGCAAAATTAACTACACCTACGCCAAGAAGCGTGCAGAAGCTGTGAGCAGAATCCTCACGACCAAGTTCGGTATCAAGAAGAACCGCATCATCGTGGAATCCAAGGGAGACACCGTGCAGCCATACGCTGAGAACAACAAGAACCGCGTAACCATTTGTATTGCAGAATAATAATTTCAGAGTCACATAGATGAAGAAAAGACTTATGTTAACCATTGCTGTCATGCTTTCGGGCATGGCAGCTTTTTCGCAACTCACTGACGGCTTCTACCGGGTGCAAAACAGAGGCTCACAACGATACTTGTATGTCAGGGACTGCACGGGTTCGGTGAGCACATTGGGTGCCGACATGGGAGCTCTGGAACTCTGGCCCAGGTTGGAAGATGCACAGAGTGACCCTGGCTCAGTCATCTATCTGAGAAAGGTGGGAAGTGCCTATGACCTTACCTCCCAGGGTACAGGCGTCAATGAAATGACAGGACGCTACATGAGCATCAACTATGATGGAAATGTAGCACAGGTGTATAACAGCGGTCAGTACCTCTATGATGTGGGCAACAGTGACTTCAACCCCGAACAGGGATTGGTAGGGGCCATGACAAGCAAGGATATGCCGGGAAAGACGGAATACCGCCTCTGGATACCCACAAAGGTGGACAGCCAGACGGACAACTTCTTTGGATTCAAGCCCACCGTACAGACCAAGAGCAAATACTATTGTCCCTTCTACGCAGACTTTGCCTATACCCCGGTAAAGGACGCGTGCCGCACTTGGTTCGTAAGCCAGATAGACAAGGAGCATGCCATTGCCATCATCAAGGAAATCAAGGGTACAGTGGCACGCAGCCAGGCAGTATTCGTGGAGTGCATCTCTAACAGTCCATCTGACAATCGTGCCGACCTACTGTCTGAGGGTGGTTCAAAGGCCAGTGGCAACCTGCTTACAGGAACCTATTTCGACAACGCTGACCGCTCAGCCTTCAGCCACAAGGATACGGATCCCGCCATCATTCCCTTCGATGCCAAGACAATGCGCGTACTGGCTACCGATACTGAGGGTAACCTGGCCTATGTCAATGACGATGCCACCGTGCCCACCTATGAACAGGTCTATATCAACAAGAAGTGGAGGGACAACGTGAAGTGCATCGCTCACAACCAAAGTTTTCTCATGGTAACCGAAGACTGTCCCGCCACGCTGAAGGTGATGACGGTGGAAGAATATGACAAATTCCTTCTGGCTGCAGGCATGCACGGAGTAGATTTCCAGCAGGATGACCTGTGGTATGACCTCCAGGGAAATGCCGTGAAGGGACAGCCTCGAAAGGGCATCTACATCCGCAACGGAAAGAAACATGTCGTAAGATAGCATAAAGAACAAAAACACACCATACCCCCAAGATGAAAAAGATACTCTCGCTCCTGGCTTTCCTGCCCACCCTGGTGTGGGCACAGCCCGACCAAAAACCTTTCAAGGCAGAACGCCTTTGGAAGGACCTCCAGATTGGAGCTACGGCAGGAACCACGGGATTCGGACTGGACTTGAAGACATCCTTGGCTCCCAACCTCTCGCTGCGGGCCGGCTTCAACTACCTACCCAAGATCAAGCGTACCACGGGGTTCAGCATGACCTCTGTGCAGGGATCCGATGATGAGAACCTGGAGGAGAAGATGAAGCGGCTGGCTGGCTATCTGGCCGACCTGGTGGGCAACGAGAAGGTAGATAACATTGTAGATATGCAGATGGAGGTTTCGCTCGTGAATGCCAAGGTATTGCTGGACTGGACGCCTTTCCGCAAGAAGAACTGGCGCATCACGGCGGGTATCTATGTGGGCAAGAGCCAGTTTGCCAAGGCGTGCAACACGCTGGAGGAGGGACCTACCACCACAGCCATGTTGCTCTACAACAAGATGTACGACCAGATAGTCAACCTGGGTGAGTATGAGTATCCCACTTTCAGCCTGGGAAGCGTTACTGTCGAACTTGACCCTGAAACAGGAAAGATAGTGAAGGAAAAGTTCATGAAGTACGGACGGGTGGCGGTACAGATTGGAGAGCTGGAGGACGGCACTCCCGTTTGCCTCCAGCCCGACGAAGATGCCCTGTTGCGCGCCCACGGCAAAGTAAACACGGTAAAGCCTTATCTGGGATTCGGATTCGACACGCATCTGGACAAGGAACAACGCTGGCAGTTGGGGGCTGATGCAGGTGTCATGTACTGGGGTACGCCCCACCTCAACACAAAGTACATCGTGAACCGTGATGGTGAAAACGTGATGGAGGACATCTGTCTGGTACATGACGTGAAGCACATCAGGGGTGTGATTGGTAACTATGTGAATGTGGCTAAGCACATGCCTGTCTATCCCGTCCTCGAACTGCGTCTGGGATATCGGCTGTTCAAGTAAAGCCCTGCAAAGAGTTACGGCAGAGCCAACAAGCAAATAACAAATCCCCATTCAGGAAAGTCCTGGATGGGGATTTATTTTGGGATTATCTCTGATTATGAGGAAATATTAAGCCGACGGCTTAATACACAAAACAGGAGGCTTACACTAATGGGGTGCTCCTTATTTCTCATCCCGGAGCCGGAAGGAACGCACCTTGCGGTCGGGTGTGAAACGGGCGTCAAGTCGCAAGGACTTGGTGAGGATGGAATCTAGGGAAGAGCGGTTGAAGGTAACCTCCACACGCGTCGAGACATCGTAATGATAAATGTCGAGGGTGTCATCAGCCAACTTTTGCACCGAGAGACTGTCGGGCATGGCAAAATGAACGCCGAGGATGTCTTCACGGTGGAAACTGGCTTTGCAGTAGTTGAGCACCTGCTGGCCTGAAGCCTGCAGCGAGTCCCCGAACGCAAAAGGCTGTGCGATGAGCGAATCGATGCGTCCGGCACTCTCACCCGTCATGGCCGTGAGGAAGAGGTCAAGGGCACCGCGTAGCATCTGTCGTTCCTCGTGGGTGAGTTCCAGTACGGGCGATTTCTTTACGGGTTCTTCCCGTACCTCAGGGATGGAATCCGCGACAGCAGCCATCAGCGTATCAGCCGAAGCAGGCGCGTTCTGTCCCCCACCCTTCCCCATGTAGATGTTGTAGCCGATGACCCCTGCGGCCAGCAGGAGACTCAGGCAGGAGAGACTGCCCAGAACACGGGCATTGAACCAGGAACGCGGGGTGCGTTTCCCTGCACGCTGCTCATCTGTGATGAGGTCTTCGGGATTCAGTGCAGCTCCACACTCAGGGCATACGCTCAGTGTGGAGGATATGTACTTATTGCAATGTGGACATCGTACGACAGCCATGGCAAAAAGGATTCGGGTGAAAGCGACTTACTGATTATCCTCCGTGAAAAGTCCAAGTTCTCTGAGGAGATTGAACAGGGTGCTACTCTGGATGGGTTTGGTGAGGTAAGCCGTAGCCCCCTTGTCCATTGCCGAATTGATATCGGTATCGAAGGCATAGCTCGACTGCATGATGATGGGTATCTCAGGTTCGAAGCCACGGATGACTTCCATGGCCTCTATGCCGTTCATCTCAGGCATCTTGATGTCCATGAACACGAAACGGGGATTATGTTCACGCACCATCTCCACGGCTTCAACCCCATTCCGCGCACGCAGCACATTATAATACTTGCGAAGCAGGATTTGCAGATAGAGGAAATTGCTGTCATCATCCTCTGCGACCAGTACGGTATATTTTTCCATTTCTCTAATTAAGTAGGTGTGCAAAATGATTTTTATAATGATTGTATTGATTGGTGATGCAGAATCAGTTTGTGACATGAAGGAGTGTAGCGACTCCTACTCGACTGTTGTCACTGGCTGATAATGCGCAGTAGGCGGTGCAAGGATTATAAAAATCATTTTGCACACCTACTTATTATTACGTTTACAAATATACGACAAAAAAGTGGAAAACGACAACTTTTCACGTTTTTTTTTGGTCAAACCAGGGAAAATGCGTAACTTTGGACTGCATAAATGAAAAACATTACTAACTAAAATACTAAATCGAGAAGAAAATGAATCGTTCAAGAATCCTGAGAAAGGTTGGTGTGTGGCTGCTGTCAGGTGCCCTCACCCTGTCTTCCGTACCTGCCATGGCAGCTCCCAAGGCGGGCTCCTTCACTATCGGTGACAAGACCTTCCTGCTCAACGGCAAGCCCTTCGTGGTGAAGGCTGCCGAAGTCCATTACCCCCGTATTCCCCGTGCCTACTGGGAACAGCGCATCCAGATGTGCAAGGCTCTCGGCATGAACACGCTGTGCATCTACATCTTCTGGAACATCCACGAGCAGAAGATGGATGAGTTCAACTTCACGGACAACAACGACATCCGTGCCTTCGTGAAACTGGCGCAGAAGAATGGCATGTATGTCATCGTACGCCCCGGTCCCTATGTGTGTGCGGAATGGGAAATGGGCGGTCTGCCCTGGTGGCTCCTCAAGAAGAAGGACATACGCCTGCGCGAGAAAGACCCCTTCTTCATGGAACGCCTGGAGAAGTTTGAGGCCAAGGTAGGCGAACAGCTGGGTGACCTGACCATCGAGAAGGGTGGCCCCATCATCATGGTACAGGTGGAGAACGAATACGGCAGTTACGGCGAGGACAAGGAGTACATCAGTGCCGTACGCGATGTGGTGCGCAAGAGCGGCTTTGACAAGGTGGAACTCTTCCAGTGTGACTGGAGTTCCAACTTTACCAAGAACGGACTGGACGACCTGACCTGGACGATGAACTTCGGTACGGGAGCCAACATCGACAACGAGTTCCGCCGACTCAAGGAACTGCGCCCCAACAGTCCCCTGATGTGCTCGGAGTTCTGGAGCGGATGGTTCGACAAGTGGGGAGGACGCCACGAGACACGCGGTGCCAAGGACATGGTGGATGGCATGCGTGACATGCTGGACCGCCACATCAGCTTCTCCCTCTACATGACGCACGGAGGTACCAACTGGGGGCACTGGGCAGGAGCCAACTCACCCGGTTTTGCACCCGATGTGACGAGCTATGACTATGATGCCCCCATCAACGAGGCTGGACAGACCACACCCAAGTACTTCGAACTGCGCAAGATGATGGAAGGCTACAACGATGGCAAGAAACTGCCTGCCATACCCAAGGAGTACCCCACCATCAGTTTCCCCAAGGTGACCTTTACCGAGGTAGCCCCCCTCTTCAGCAACCTGCCCGCCCCGTCACAGAAGAACGGCGGACTGAAGACCTTCGAGGAGATGGACATGGGATGGGGATGCCTGCTGTACCGCACCCGCGTGGCACAGGGCACAGAGACGGAGAGTGTGCTGAAGGTCACCGAGGCACATGACTATGCCCAGGTATTCCTGAACGGTAAGTACATCGGCAAGATAGACCGCATCCACCGCGAGAGCACGCTCATCATGCCACAGATGAAGAAGGGTGACGTACTGGACATCTACGTGGAGGCCCTGGGACGCATCAACTTCGGCCGTGCCATCAAGGACTTCAAGGGCATCACCGACAAGGTGGAACTGAGCTACACCCTGGCTGACAACTCACAGGTCAACGTCAACTTGAAGAACTGGGAAATCTACTGTCTGCCCGATGACTACGAGACCCAGACGAAGATGAAGTACGAACCCCTCACCGAGCAGAACAAGGGAGTACGTGGAAACTACCGCGCCACCTTCACCCTCAACAAGGTGGGCGACACGTTCATCAACATGGAGTCTTTCGGCAAGGGACAGGTATATGTCAACGGACATGCCATCGGACGCTTCTGGCAGATCGGTCCCCAGCAAACGCTCTACATGCCCGGATGCTGGCTCAAGAAGGGTGTCAACGAAATCATCGTGACTGATGTAGTAGGTCCCAAGGAGGCTGCCGTGGAGGGACTCCAGAAGCCCATCATCGACAAGCTGAACCTGGCCGGTCCCCAGACCCACCGCCTGGAGGGACAGAAGCTCGACTTGAGCGGTGAGACTCCCGTACACACGGGTACCCTGGAGAAGGGCAACGGATGGAAGAAAGTCACCTTCGCCAAGCCCGTCAGCGGCCGCTACTTCTGCATCGAGGCACTGAACAGCCACTGGAACCGCGAATACTGCTGCATTGCGGAGCTCTACCTGCTGGATGCCGACGGCAAGCGCATCAGCCGAGAACCCTGGTCGGTAGCTTATGCAGACGATGAGGACGTGACGAGTGGCAACAAGAACGGTGACAAGGTCTTTGACCTGCAGGAGAGCACCTACTGGAGCACCAACCAGGGTGTACAGTTCCCCCACTCCATCATCATCGACCTGAACCAGGACCAGACCATCAGCGGATTCGAGATACTGCCTCGCATGGAGAGCGGTGCCCCTGAAAGCATCAAGGACTACCGCATCTATGTAAAGAGCAAGGAATTCAAGATGTAATGAACATGAACCAGAACCAAGGTTTGCCCGAGAACGCAATGCGTGAACTGCGTCCGGGCGAGACATACGAACCCATGATGCCCCGAAACTCACGCCCCAAGGAGGTTACGGCCTACAGCGTGGGACTGGGCATCGTGATGGCCGTGCTCTTCAGTGCAGCCTGCGCCTACCTCGGACTGAAGGTAGGCCAGGTATTTGAGGCAGCCATCCCCATTACCATCATTGCGGTGGGACTCTCAGGAGCCACCCACCGCAAGGGGGCATTGGGCGAGAACGTCATCATACAGAGCATCGGTGCGTGCAGCGGTGTCATCGTGGCAGGTGCCATCTTCACGCTCCCCGCGCTCTACATCCTGCAGAGCCGACATCCCGAAATAACGGTAAACTTCCTGCAGATTTTCATTGCCTCGCTGCTGGGAGGTGTCCTGGGCATCCTCTTCCTCATTCCTTTCCGCAAGTATTTCGTGAAGGACATGCACGGCAAGTATCCCTTCCCCGAAGCCACCGCCAGCACGCAGGTGCTGGTGAGCGGCGAGAAGGGAGGCGGTGCCAAGCCGCTGCTCTTTGCGGGCCTCATCGGCGGAGTCTATGACTTCGTGGTGGCCACCTTCGGACTGTGGAACGAGAACTTCACCTCGCGCGCCTTATATTATGGTGACGTGCTGGCCGAAAAGGCCAAGGTGGTCTTCAAGATCAACACGGGAGCCGCCGTGCTGGGCATGGGCTACATCGTGGGCCTGAAGTATGCCTTCATCATCTGCTGCGGCTCGATGCTGGTATGGTGGGTCATCGTTCCCGGCATCGCCCTCCTCTTCCCTGACCTCAACGTAGGCACGGGTTCCTCCGTCCTGTCAGCGGCTGCGGCTTCTCCCGAACAACTCTTCAAGTATGCCAAGAGCATCGGCATCGGTGGCATTGCCATGGCGGGTATGATAGGTATATGGAACAGCCGCAAAGTCATCATGGGTGCCTTCTCGCTGACGCAGAACGTGGGAGGCAGACAGGAGGACGTGGAGGACCGCACACAGCGTGACTTCCCCATGAAGACGGTCATCGTGAGCATCCTGCTCACCCTGGTCATCACCTTCCTCTTCTTCCACTTCGGCGTGATGGGCGGCAACCTGCTGTTCAGCTCCGTGGCCATCCTCATTACCTTCATCATCACCTTCCTCTTCACCACCGTGGCGGCCAATGCCATTGCCATCGTAGGCAGCAACCCCGTGAGCGGCATGACGCTCATGACGCTCATCCTGGCCTCGGTCA
>CALZGT010000102.1 GCA_945787235.1 uncultured Prevotellaceae bacterium | reverse complement strand
TATATAGATAATTCTGCACACCTACTTATGTTCCTTTGTCCTGACAAACCAACCCTATAGAACCATTCGCACCAAGATGCTGCAAAAAGCTTTTTATTTGAAATCCTCCACCCTCCTCCTGCTGCTGCTGGCCGGGGTGTCGGTCCTCTTCTTCTGTAACCTCACGTTCGGTTCCGTTCCCATCCCCTTGCGGGAAGTCCTGACGGTGCTGTGCGGGGGAGAAGCCAGCCGCAGCAGTTGGCAGTTCATCGTACTGCAACTGCGTCTGCCCCAGGCTGTCACGGCCCTGCTGTGCGGAGCCTCACTGGCCGTGAGCGGTCTCATGCTCCAGACCTTCTTCCGTAATCCCCTGGCCGGTCCTTCGGTACTCGGCATCTCGCAGGGAGCCTCGCTGGGCGTTGCCATTGTCATGCTTGCCCTAGGAGGCACGCTGGGTACGGGCGTTGCCACCGACACCCTGTCGCTGCCAGGTGGCCTTTCGGTTGTAGCCGGTGCCTTTGGTGGTGCCGTGAGCATCACGCTCCTCTACCTCCTGCTGTCGCGGTTCGTGAAGAGCAACCTCGTACTGCTCATCCTGGGTATCATGGTGGGGTACCTGACCTCCTCCGTCGTCACCCTGCTCAACTTCTTTGCCTCGGTGGAGGATGTACACAGTTATGTCAACTGGGGCATGGGCAGCTTCGGCAATGTCAGTCCCGACCGTCTGCCCCTGCTGTGTGCCATCAGCCTGACGGGTATCCTGCTGGCGGTAAGCCAGACCAAGTCCCTCAATGCCCTGTTGCTGGGGGAGCACTATGCCGTGAACCTGGGCATGAACCTGTCGCGCGTGCGCCGTGTCATGCTCCTCTCTACGGGACTCCTCACCGCCGTCACCACCGCCTTCTGCGGTCCTGTGTCGTTCATAGGACTTGCCGTACCCCATATCGCACGTCTCATGCTGGGCAATGCCGACCACCGCGTGCTGCTGCCCGCCACCCTCCTTACGGGAGGACTCATTGCCTTGCTGTGCAACCTCATCTGCGTCATGCCCACCCACATCGTCATCCCCCTCAATGCCGTCACCCCCCTCTTCGGGGCTCCCGTCATCATCTATATCATCCTGAAGAAACGGTACTGAGGGTGGGGGAGTAGGGACAACGTTATGTGAATTCGACGAATTATATCAGACTGGCCTTAGAAATATGTATTTTGTCGATAGGGTTATTAACACCTTCGGCTGAGGGATTAATAACCCATCGGCCGTAAGGTTAATAATCCCTCAGCCGAAAGGTTATTAATCCCATCGCCGATGAAGTTATATAGCATCGGCCATGTTACTATGTGCCTTTCCTTAATATAACATGATACATCGACCTTATCATTATTAAGGCATAGTAGGAAAAAGCGCATCCACTGAGAGGTGGATGCGCTTTGGTTAGGTGCAATAAAGAATCCTATTCGTACAGCCGTGTGATGTCTGCTCCCGGATAGTAATGTTGCAGGATGTCGCGGTACGGATGACCTTCCGCCCCCATGACGGCAGCCCCTATCTGGCACATGCCGACACCATGACCCCAGCCCCTGCCATGCAGGACGAAACGCTGGGGAACACCACGGGCATCCCTGTCAAGTGCTTCCACTTCGAAATGGCTGCTGTAGAGATGCTTCTCGCTGAGCGCGTGACGAATCTCCAGTTCCTTGCCGATGGTCAGTTCCCGCAGGGACCCCACCACCTTCAGCCTCACCAGGTGTCCGCTTCTTCCGCGTTCTACCTCCTCCAGGGCCAGGATGTCGCCGAAGTCGATGTCCAACTGCTTTCGGAGGATGTCTGCCAGTTCCTGCTGCGAGTACTCCACCTGCCACTGGTAGAAGTTGTGCGTTTCGAGGTCGTAGTCGTTCAGTACGGAAGCCAGCACCGCCTTGTTGGACGTGTTGCAGTACGTATCCTTGACGGAGCGCAGGTACGGGTGCGGCACATTCTCCCAGCAGTTCTCGAAGTCATTTGTCATGCCTCCGCAGCACTTGGAGAACCGTGCATCGCAGACCTTGCCCTCGTAGGTGAGAATCTGTCCGCGTGTCTGGCGAATAGCTTCTGCCACTTCCGCACTGGCCGCCCTGGTGACACCCTGGTAACGCTGGCAATGGTCATCGGCACATACATCGAAGATGGTATGCTCCTCCTGGTCGTGCCAGCGAATGATTTCCGTGTCCGTCTTGGTGAACTGGAAGAAAGCGTGCGTCTGTCCTGCCTTCCTCTTCTTCATCTGAGCCAGCAGCCAGCTGCGGCTGATGACCGCCGAAGCCTTGAGGAACTCTATCGGGCAGGTAGCCTTCATCTCACTGCTTATGACACTCGTCAGGTACTGCTCCGCAGGCAGTATGTTGATGGCCACGATCTTCTTCTCCTCCACCACTAAGCGGAGCTTACCCTGGAACGTCTCCGTCTCGTTGCGTTCCCAGTGGAACTCCTTCCCGATGGTCACCTGATGCAGTGAGAAAGTACTCTCGGGCGTGGCCGGGACGATGGTAAACTCGCGGTACAAGGCATCGTGCCACTTCAGGCAGCCATCCTCGATGGTCACCTCCTGGTGGCCCGTCACGGTAGCCCCCTTGGCTCGGAACTCCCCGTTGAGCGTGAGGAGCAAGTGGTCGGTGGTCAGGATGCCCACGTTCACCTCCGGCTCCATCTCCCTTTTCTCCTCCTTCTCCTCCTCCGGGATGGGTGTATCCTGGGTGCGCTGTGTCTCCTGCGTGATATGCTCGATGACTGGACGCAGTTCCTCCTCCGTCATGGTCACCTCCCTCAGGATGCCCGCCGCCTGTTCCGGCGTCAGCTTGCGGAAGTCCTCCTCACGGGGCGTGATGATGAGCCCACCCATGTCCAGGGCTCCCGGGCTCACCAGCACCTGTGCCTCCCCCTCAGCATAGTAGCAGTCCGGGCGGTGCTTCTTGCGCGGGAATAATAAGGTGATGAGTTCGTCAGGCCGACCTCCCGTGCCTGGCTGTTTCCAGCACACCACGTTCATGCGCGGTTCCCATTCCCCCTCCATGACGGGCAGGGCGTTGTACAGCCGTTCGCAGAGCTGACGGTCCATGTGGTAGGACAGCGAGCGGATGGCAAAGACCGGGCAGGCCCATGACTTGAGCAGGTAGAGACCACTCCGCTTGTCGTGGCCCGACTCATCCAGTTCAGCCTCCTGCGCCCCCGTCAGGGGATAGAGTTTCTGAACGCTTCCCTCATACTCCTTCCAGTCCCGTTCAATGGGCAGTACCCCCCGCAGTCCGGCCTGCAGGTGACAGTGGTCGGGACACGAAGCCCCGCACACGGGACCGTTGTAGAAGATGACGTGCGAAGGCATGTCCCAGGCCAGCCGGCACATCATGCCGAAGTGGTCGAAGATAGCCTGCGGCTGATGTCTTCGTGTCGGGATGGTGAAATGCTTGGGCAGGATGGGGTAGGGGTTCACCAGCAGTTGGTAATACTTCTCCGTAGGCAGGGCCCGCTGCACCTTGGGGCGGTTGTGGTCACACAGGAAGCAAGGCCGTTCGCTCAGCGTCTTCTGGTCTATGCTGGCCCCTGTGCTCACGATGCGTGCCGGGTTCCACTGCAGTGTCAGGTTGGCCTCGCCGTCCGTCACGTTGCGCGTCTGGACATGTGAGAGTTCCTCATAGCGTGCCGCTGCCTCCTGCCACCGCTTCAGTTCCGACTCATGGAACGCTTCCGCCTCCTCGGCCGTGACGCGGTGCTGCCACGTCTCACACATCTGCTGGCGGGCGCGGATTTCCGTGGTGCGCAACTGGTCCTTGTAGAGGTCATTGCGGTTGATGGCCTCCGTGGAGAGTGCCGCGTCACTGTTGCCCTCCCAGCGTCGGCACAGGTACAACTCGTCATAGATACGTGCGATGCGGAAACGTCGGCTCAGCATCAGACCCAGGGCATAGTCCTCCCCGTAGCTTGTGTTGGGAATCTGTATCTTGCGCAGCAAGGGCGTGTAGAAGGCCCTGGGAGCTCCCAGTCCGTTGATGCGCAGTGCGTTGTTGCGCCCGTTGGTAGGCGTCCACTCCTTGTGGTCGATGAGCCCCGGGGGGAGCGTCTGCAACTGGAAATTCGTCATGCGGTAGCTGCCGATGACCATGGCCGCCTTCTCCTCGTGGAACTTATCCACGATGCGCTGCAGCGTGGCAGGACTGCTGTAGAGGTCATCGCTGTCCAGCTGCACGGCAAAGCGTCCGCAGCGGAAGTCATGCACCGCCAGGTTCCAGCACCCACCTATGCCCAGGTCGTTGCGCTGCGGGATGAGATGCACCAGGCGTTCGTCTTCCTGTGCCAGCCGTTTCAGCACCTCCGTGGTGCCATCCGTGCTGCCGTTGTCGATGACGATGACGTTGAAGCGGAAGTCCGTCTGCTGTGTCAGGGCACTGCGCACGGCATCCTCGATGGTCTTGACCCTGTTCCGTACTGGGATGATGACACTCGCCTCTATGCCATTCCTGTTCTCGTCGTCCATCCTCACCACGTCCATCTCCGCCGGAGCCAGGTAGGCATTGATCTTGCGCAGGTGGCGCGTGGCTACCCGTTCCATCTCAATCTGCCGGCTGCGGTTGCGCGGATCCACGTAGTCAAACTGCTTCTCCCCGCTGCGCCGCATGTCCGTCTCCACCTCCGTATAGAGATACTCGTTGATGTGTACGGGCAACTGCTTGCGCGAGAGGAAGAGTCTCAGGTCGTAGAGTGCGGCATGCTGGTAGTTGTGGTTGCTCAGGTTCTCGATGTACTCATGCAGGTCCGCCGTGCGGATGAGCAGCAGCGAACCCATCCTGAAGTCATCGCGTATGCTGCCCAGCTGGTAGTCGATGAGCGGCATGCGCTGCAGCGTACCGTCGGGCGTGGTGATGTAATGGTCGGCATAACTCAGCGGAGCCCCGCTGTCCTTGGCAATGGCGAGCCAGCGTTCCAGGGCATGGTAGCCCAGCCGCAGCGTCCACGTCTTGGTGTAGATGAGCGTATAGGGAGCCTTGGCCGTTTCCCCGATGTGCCGGATGGTCTTCGTGTTGAAGGGCATCTCCTTCAGATGATGGATGCAATCTACCAGAGGTTCCTCCTGCAGCAAGGCAATCGTTTCCCTGGCCTGTTCTTCGCTGATAAAAGGTATGTAGCAGTCAATTCCTGGCCTCATTTGTGATGTTTTTAATGATTTTTGGGCAAAGATAATGTTTTTTGGATAAAAAAGAAAGGTATGAGCAGAAAAAAACGTATATTTGTGGACGTAAACCAAATTACCAAAAGAAAAAGCTCCATGAAGAACTATTTAGCAGTTGACTTGGGGGCCACGAGCGGACGTACCGTATTGGCCTCTTATGACGGAGAAAAGGTCGATATGCAGGTGTGGACACGTTTCGAGAATCCCCAGATTCCCATGACAGGCCATATCTATTGGAACCTCTCCTATCTGTATTATGAAATCGTCAAGGCCCTGCGCAAGACCGCAGAGGCGAAGATAAGCCTGGAGAGCATCGGCATAGACACCTGGGGGTGCGACTTTGCCTTTTTCGGCAAGCAAGGCCAGCTCATCGGCCAGCCCTTCTGCTACCGTGATCCCCATACCGACGGAGCCGTGGAGGAGTTCACCCACGTTCACATGAATGCCGAGGCCCTGTACCACAAGACCGGCATCCAGTTCATGCCCTTCAACAGCCTGTTCCAGCTGGACACCATGCGCCGCACAGGCATCACGGCCCTCCATGCCGCGCACAAGGTCATGTTCATCCCCGATGCCCTCAGTTTCCTGCTCACCGGCCATTGCGTCTGCGAATACACCGTGGCCAGCACCAGCCAGCTCCTCAATGCCGAGACCGGTGACCTGGACGAGAAACTCCTGCAGTTCGTGGGACTGAGCCGCAAGCAGTTCGGTCCCATGGTACAACCCGGTACCCTGATAGGTACCCTCACCCCCCAGGTGCAGCAGGCCACCGGCATGGGTGCCCTGCCCGTCATTGCCGTGGCAGGCCATGACACCGCGTCGGCCGTGGCCAGTGTTCCTGCCGAGGATGCCGACTTTGCCTACCTGAGCTGCGGCACCTGGTCGCTGCTGGGCGTGGAGAGTCCCCATCCCATCATCTCCAAGGAGAGTTTCCGCCTGAACTATACCAACGAGGGCGGCGTGGATGGCACCATACGTTTCCTCAAGAACATCTGCGGCCTCTGGCTGCTGGAAGGATGCCGCAAGGAATGGAAAGACGTGCCCGCCGATGTCAACGAACTCAATGCCCTGTGCCAGCAGAGCACCTACCAGGGGCTCATCGCCCCCGACGATGTACTCTTTGCCCACCCCGACTCCATGACCGCTGCCATCCACGAATACTGCCGCCGTGTTGACCAGCCTGCTCCCGAGACCCCGGCCGACTACGTCCGCTGCATCTTCCGCAGTCTGGCCCACCGCTATGCCGAGGTGGTGGAGAATCTCCGCACACTGAGTGGTGTCAACGTCCGGCGTCTCCATGTCATCGGCGGTGGCAGCCTGAACCCCTACCTCATGCAGATGACGGCCGATGCTACCGGTCTCACCGTTGTGGCAGGTCCCTCCGAGGGTACCGCCCTGGGCAACGTGCTGCTGCAGATGCGGGCCGGTGGTGAAGTAGGGACGATGGCCGAGATGCGTGCCATCTCCTCGCGCAGTGTAGCAACCAAATTATATGAACCAACACTAACTAAATAAAAAGAATGAAAGCTTACGAGATTGCCAAAGAACGTTTTGCCCAGTACGGTGTAGATACCGAGAAAGTACTGGCACAGTTACAGGATTTCCATTTGTCGCTGCATTGCTGGCAGGCAGATGATGTGAAGGGATTTGAGGTACAGGCCGGAGCCATGAGCGGCGGCATACAGAGCACGGGCGACTTTCCCGGTGCGGCGCGCAACATCGACGAACTGCGTCAGGACATCCTCAAGGCCAAGAGCCTGATACCCGGTCAGCACCGCCTCAACCTGCATGAGATATACGGAGACTTCCAGGGGAAGGTGGTAGATAGGGACGAGGTGACGGTCGATTATTTCCAAAGTTGGATAGAGTGGGCCCGGGAGCACGATACCAAACTGGACTTCAACTCCTCCAGTTTCTCCCATCCCAAGAGCGGCAGCCTCTCCCTCTCCAACCCCGATGAGGGCATACGCCGTTTCTGGGTAGAGCATACTCGCCGTTGCCGCGACATCGCCAACGCCATGGGTGAGGCCCAGGGAGACCCCTGCATCATGAACCTCTGGGTACACGACGGCTGCAAGGATGTCAGCGTCAACCACGCCCTCTACCGCAGGCTCCTCAAGCAGTCGCTCGATGAAATCTTTGCCAAGCCACAACCCATGATGAAGGACTGCATCGAAGGCAAGGTGTTCGGCATCGGACTGGAGAGTTTCACCGTGGGCAGCCATGACTTCTATACAGCCTACGCCGCCCAGAATGACAAGCTGCTGACCATCGACACCGGCCACTACCATCCCACGGAGAGTCCTGCCGACAAGGTCAGTGCCGTGCTGCCCTTCATCAAGGAACTCATGCTTCATGTGAGCCGTCCCGTACGCTGGGACAGCGACCACGTGACCATCATGGACGACCCCACCCAGGAACTCTTCTCGGAAATCGTCCGTGCCGATGCCCTGGACCGCGTGCACTACGGACTGGATTTCTTCGACGGCAGCATCAACCGCATCGGTGCCTATGTCATCGGTTCGCGCGCCGCCCAGAAGTGTATGCTGCGTGCCCTGCTGGAACCCCGTGACCTCATCTCGAAGTACGAACTGGCAGGCGAGGGCTACAAGGTGCTGGCCCTCGTGGAAGAAATGAAAGCCATGCCCTGGCAGGCCGTCTATGACGAGTTCTGCGAGCGCAACAACGTACCTGTCGGAGCGGCCTTCATCACTGAGATAGACAACTATGTGGCTGACGTAACGGGCAAGAGATAATGGCAAAGTCGTCGTTGAAAAGTACCATAGCCGTATCGCTTACCAACTACCTCGATGCCGGCGCCATCGTGGCCGGTGCCAGTGGTCTGACCCTCTGGAAGGAGTACCTTGGACTCTCGGAGATGCACCTGGGTTGGCTCAACTTCATCAGTGCCAACTGTTTGGGAGCTGCCCTGGGTGCCATCATCGGTGGTGTGCTGGCTGACAAGTACGGGCGTAAGTTCATCTACACCTACAACCTCCTGGTGTATATGCTGGGTGTGCTGCTCGTCATCTTCTCCACGTGTTTCCCCATGCTCCTGGCAGGTTTCCTCGTCACCGGCATCTCCGTCGGCATCGGAGTGCCTGCCTCCTGGACATATATCAGCGAGAGTTCGGAGGTGCACAACCGAGGCCGCAACATCTGCATCTCACAGATGTCCTGGGGATTCGGTCCGATGTTCATCCTCCTGCTCGGCATGC